>NZ_JBFRFQ010000003.1:0-209459 GCF_052114905.1 Nocardia sp. 2TAF39 | reverse complement strand
GCGCTTCGCCACCACCACAGCACCGAAGATCCTTGACCTCCCCGACACCGTCTGGATCAACCAACCAACTCACGGCACCACCCAGGAGACCGACACGACAGCCGCTTAAACACACCCACCGGTCTCATTCAGCTTGAAAAATTCCGCCTCCGGCAGGTCCGGCCCGGCCAGGAAAGTCCAGCGCTGCGAGCGCGGATGCGTCAGTACCGGCCCGGCCTGCTGGCCCGTGCGGTGCATCCACGCTTTGACTTCCGAGCCGAGGAACGCGGGCATCATCAACCCGCACACCCGCCCCGCCCGCAGCGTGATTCGCCCGAGATGCGGCGGGTGGACTTCGGCGGGCAGGTCACACACCTTCCGGTAGAAGTGACACACCGACAACGGGGTGTGCCCAAACTGTTTCGATGGATCCACAAACGACTCCTCTGCTCGATGTACTGGTGTGCACCCGCCGCCGGGGAGCCGATGAGGGCACCGCATCAACCCGGCGGCGGGGCTCCTCCAGCCTGTCCATGCTGAGCATGAAATCCCAGACACGGAACTCGCATCGAGGTCGTACGCTTCTCCTACGGACCGTTGGAGGCACGGGCGAGGGGCGGTAATGATCGTCAGCACATGGACACGAAAGGAAGTCCGAGCGCTGCGCGAAGTTGCTCTGCGCATGACACAGGAGGAGTTCGCCGAGAAAGTCGGGTTTCAGACTGCGACTGTGCAGAAGTGGGAACAGAAGACCACAGCCGAGCGCCCAGTCAAGGGGCGGTCGGCCGAAGCGCTCGACACGGTCTACAGCGACCTCGACCCGGTGCAGCGGGAACGATTCTGGCAGCAACTGGCAGCTGTGCCATCGCAGATCGGCAGGCATCCTGTTCTCAGCGGCACGGAAACCGCTCAGTCGGAACCGGCCGAACCTGGTGACGACACGCTCGGCATGAATGAGTGGAAAGTCGACGAAGACGATGTGAAACGGCGGGAATTCGGGAAGCTGGCGACGGCAGGGGTTGCTGTCACCCTGCTGGCGGCCAGTCAGGAACGACTCGATACGAGCGACGTGCAACGCCTGCTCGATGGCGTCGACGCGCTCGAACAGACAGATCAAAACATTGGCGGAGCCGAGTTGGTCAACTTCGCCGTCGAGCAGTTGGCTCGCGCGGAAAACCTCCTCGACACCTGCGCCTACAACAGCGTTGTGGGCAACGCCTTCACCAGGGCCACTGGCGAACTCGCCGTCCTCGCTGGATGGCTCGCCTACGACGCCCACCGGCACCCGCTTGCGCGCCGCTGCTTCGCCGACGCCCTGGCCCTCGGCACCGAAGCCAACGACAGCGACCTGATCGCCGACACCTGCCTGTGCGCCGCCAACCAATCCCTCGCCCTCGCCCGCTCCGGACACGGCAGCCCACAAAAAGCCCTCCAATTGGTCGAGCGCGCACGCGACCTCATGCGCGGACGCCCACCGGGCCGGATACATGCACTCATCGCCGTACGCGAGGCGCAGTTCTACGGCATTCTCGGGGACCGAGCAGCCTTCGGGCGCGCAACGGCAACAGCGTGGCGGGAGATGGATCACGCCGCCCAGTTCGAGCCGATCGATCAATGCCCCCAATGGCTCCGGTTCATGACACACGCCGAAGTCGGCGGTCACGAGGCACGTGGATACGGCGACATCGGCGACCTGGCCCGATCCCTTGGTCTGTACGTAGCCGCCGCAGACCAACAAGTCGGCACCCGCAACGCCGTGAACTTGCGCGCGTGGTCGGCCGCCACGAGAGCCCGCATGGGCGATATACGCGGTGCGCTGGAGGAGAGCAGGCCGGTCCTGACCGCTCTCGCGAAGGTGTCATCTACCCGAACACTGCGCGTCATGGACCCGATTCGCGTCGCGGTCCACCGGCTCCCGATCGGCAGCGACTTCCGCGGCCAATTCGACACTCTCACACAGAAAGCCATCACTACATGACCCAGAACCTGCCGGGTCTCGAGTTCACGCGTTACACCGCAGACCAAGCCCGCCAGCTACGCGAGCTCGTGGACGACATCTATCGCCGCTCCTACGTCGAGGCCATCGCGAGCGGCAACCTGTTCGACACTTCGGCCGAGTTCCTGAATCGCTTCGATGCCTACACCAGTCGCAGCGACACCGGGTTCGAGCTTGTGGTTGCCCGTATCCATGGCAAGGCCGCTGGCCAAACGTGGGGGTGGCCGCTGCCGCCGAACGCGCGCTGGTGGGAAGGGCTGCGACTGAACGACTCGTCCGCCGACCCAGCCGCGTTCGCAGCTGAAGACGGCCGCCGCACCTTCGCGCTCAGCGAGATCATGGTGTGCTCGGAGTACACAGGCCAAGGCATCGGACGCGCCCTGCACGACGAACTGATGGGCGGGCGACCGGAACAGCGGGCAACGCTGCTGGTGGAGCTGGACAACACTCGCGCCTACGAGCGCTATAAGAGTTGGGGGTGGCACCGGGTAGGCACCCTGCGGCCATCGTGGCCCGACGCCCCAGAGTTCGATGTGCTGATCCGTGAGTTGCGCTAAGCAGAGTCTTCGATACGCAGAGGCCGTTGCACTGAGCCATTTCGTGCGCCGAGTTGACCTCGCGCGATCACCTGGCTCCGAAAGTGGAGGTCGGCGGCCTCGAGGGTTGGGCGCCCAGCACACCGTTTCCACCGAGCAGTGTCCTCTGCGCGGCCGGTCGTCCACCGTTGACGTCCGCCCCGCTGACCGCCCCGACCTGCCCGGAGTCGACCCGTTAAGCTCGGCAGTCATGCACGAAACCGGTCGGCGCCGCCGCAAGCTGGGCGTGATGGGCGGCACGTTCGACCCTATCCACCACGGTCACCTGGTCGCGGCCAGCGAGGTCGCGAACCGCTTCGACCTGGATGAAGTGATCTTCGTCCCAACCGGTCAGCCGTGGCAGAAGGCGCACAAGCAGGTCAGCCCGGCCGAGGACCGCTATCTGATGACGGTGATCGCGACCGCGTCCAACCCCCGGTTCTCGGTCAGCCGCATGGACATCGACCGTGGCAAGGTCACCTACACCGTCGATACGCTGCGGGAGATGCAGACGCAGAATCCCGACGCCGAGCTGTACTTCATCACCGGTGCTGACGCCCTGGCCAGCATCCTGACATGGCAGGATTGGGCAGAACTGTTCGAACTGGCGAAGTTCGTCGGGGTGAGCCGTCCGGGGTACGAGCTGAACATCGATCATCTCGAGGAGCATCTGCGGGATTTTCCGGTCGATGCGGTGACCATGATCGAGATCCCGGCGCTGGCGATCTCGTCGAGCGAATGCCGTCGCCGCGCCGCCGAGAACCGGCCGGTGTGGTACCTCGTCCCCGACGGCGTGGTGCAGTACATATCGAAGCGGCACCTGTATGTGCCCGGAGCAGCGGAAGGTAGCTGAGCGTGAGCGAGCGCAGCGAGGTGCGGGCAATGAGCGTCAGCGAGGTGCAGGTATGACGGCGTCGGTCGAGTCGGTGGAGATTGCGCAGGTCGCCGCGCGGGCAGCGGATGAGAAACTGGCTTCCGACGTGGTAGTGCTCGACGTGTCCGAGCAACTGGTGATCACCGACTGCTTCGTGATCGCCTCCGCGCCCAACGAACGGCAGGTGAATGCCATCGTCGACAACGTGGAGGAGAAGCTGCGCGCGGCCGGGCACAAGCCCGTCCGGCGTGAGGGCACCCGCGAAGGCCGCTGGGCACTGCTGGACTACGTCGACGTCGTGGTGCATATCCAGCACAACGACGAGCGCAATTTCTATGCGCTGGAACGTCTGTGGAAGGACTGCCCGGTCGTGCCGGTCGAGGGGATCACCGCCGCGCCGAAGGTTCGCGCAGGCGCGGCGACGGAGGACGAGGCCCGGTGAGCGAACGAGCTGTCGCGACAACATGGTTCGCGGCTCCGCATACCATCGGCGAGGCGAGACCGTGAGCAAATACGCCGGAGTGCGCACCCTGATCCTGTTGCGCCACGGGCAAACCGAATGGAATGCCACCGACCGGATGCAGGGCCAGATCGACACCGATCTCACCGAGTTGGGGCGCAGGCAGGCCAAAGAGGCTGCCCGCGAACTCGTCTCGCGCAACGCCATCGCGATACTCTCCTCGGACCTGCGTCGCGCGTTCGACACCGCTACGGCGCTCGCCGACCACACCGGGCTGACTATCGTCCCGGACACCAGGCTGCGGGAGACCGACCTCGGCGACTGGGAGGGATTGACCCACCTCGAGGTCGACGCCGACTACCCCGGCGCGCGCATGGCGTGGCGGCTCGATGCGAACTACACCCCGCCGAATGGCGAGAGCAAACTCGAGGTCGGCGCGCGGTCGCTGCCGGTGGTCCAGGAATTGCTTGTCGAGCAGCAGGACTGGCCCGGCCGGACTATCATCCTGGTGGCGCACGGCGGGTTGATCGCTGCCCTCACGGCCGCGCTGCTCGACCTGCCGCCCCAGAACTGGCCGATCCTCGGAGGATTGGCCAATACCAGCTGGGTTCAGCTCAGCAGCCACGGCCCGAGCATCGAACAGCCCGGCTGGCGTCTGGATGTGTGGAACGCAGCGGCGAAGGTAGCACCCGATGTCCTCTGAAGAGCCGATCAGGTCGGTCCCGGACGAACTGTTCCGGAAGGTTTCGGCCAAGGCCGAACGACACTTGCCGGACGCATTGTTCGGCGGCCCGCCACCGCCTCGCCGCGAATCCGGTGTCCAGCCAGAGGGAGCGCCGTCGGGTGCGGTCGGTGAATCCGGTGCGGCGGAACAGTCGTCCGCCGAGGACTCCGACGGAGCGGACGCGGAGGGTGACGCACCGGTAGCGGAAGCTGTCGGACTTGTGCCCGCCGAGACCGGCTCACCCGTCGCAGCGGTCGCTGCCGCCGATGACGAGGGCACCCACGACGACGAGCTTGCCGCCGGGGTCCTCGCCACTGACGCGGATGCCGCCACCATCGCGGGGCTTGCAGCTGACACCGACGCTGCCACCGACGTGGTCCGTGCCCCGGATACGGAGCTCGGGGCTGATGCGGAGCTCTCCGTCGACTCGGAAGTTGCCGCCGCCGACTTTGCCGCTGATGCGGAGCTTTCCGCGGACACCGAGGCCGCCGCCGACTTTGCTGCTGGCGCGGAGGTTGCCGCCGACGCGGGGCTTGCTGCTGATGCGGAGCTTTCCGCGGACCCGGAAATTGCCGCCGACGCCGACTCTGCCGCCGGCGTGGCACCCGCAGCGAAGTCGCCATCAGTTGCCGAGCCCGCCGTTGACGTGGTAATTCAGGAAGTCGAGTCTGTCGTCTCCGCCGAATCTGTCGCTTCCACACCGGAATCGGCAGACGCGGAAGAACCCGCCGAACCGCGGAATTCCCCGCGTCCCGTTCTGCTGGTGATCGCCGACTCGCTCGCCTATTTCGGACCCAAGGGTGGGCTACCCGCCGACGATCCGCGGATTTGGCCGAACCTGGTTGCCGCCGAATTGGATTGGGACGTCGAGCTGGTCGGCCGTATCGGCTGGACCTGCCGCGACGCCTACTGGGCACTGATCGGTGATCCGCGTGTATGGGCCGCGGTACCGCGCGCCGGTGCGGTGGTCTTCGCTGTCGGCGGCATGGATACGCTGCCCTCGCCACTGCCGACCGCGCTGCGCGAGCTGATCCGTTATGTGCGCCCGCCCGCCATACGCCGCGCCGTCCGCGCCACCTATACCTGGTTGCAGCCGAAACTTTCGAAACTCGGCCGCCCCGTGGCGCTTCCGCCGAAGGTGAGCGTCGACTATCTGGAGCAATCGCGCACCGCGCTGGCTCAGTTGCGGCCCGATCTGCCGGTTGTCGCGGTGCTGCCGTCGGTGCACCAATGCGACGCCTATGGGCGCGTCCACTCCGGTCGGGAGCCTGCCGTGAAGGCGTTGCGAGCCTGGTCGGGCCGAACCTCGGTGCCGCTGGTCGACCTGGCTGAAGCGGTGCGCGACAACATCTTCTCCGGCGAGGCGAACCCGGACGGCATCCACTGGGGCTGGGCCGGGCACACCGCCGTGGCCAACGCGATGGTGAAGACCTTGCAGGAGGTTCGGTAGTCCGTGGCCGTCGTGGTCGTCACCGATTCGTCCGCCAGCCTTCCTGCCGAACACGTCGACGAGCTGGATATCGCCGTCGTCCCGCTGCATGTCCTGATCGGTGACCGAGCGATCAGGGAAGGTGTAGATCCGGTCGATATCGACTACGCCGCGGACACGGTGACCACTTCCGCGGCGTCACCGGGTGAGCTGCGCGCGGTGTACGAGGAGGCACTGCTGCGCAGCGGCGGTGACGGCGTTGTCGCGGTGCACCTTTCCCGGCAGCTGTCCGCAACCTGGGAGGCGGGTCGGCAGGCCGTCCGCGACATGGACGCCGCCGACCGGGTGCGTCTGGTCGACTCGCTGGGTGCCGGGCTGGCGACCGGACTGCCGGCGCTTGCCGCCGCGCGGCGGGCGCGGGCCGGCGCGCCGCTGGACGTCGTCTACGACACGGCGGTCGCCGCCTCCAGTCGCGCCCGCGCGTTCATCCTGGTCAACCGCACGGAGCAGCTGCGGCGTGGCGGCAGGCTGTCGTCCGCGGCGGCGTTCTTCGGCACGGAGTTGGTCACCAAGCCGCTATTGCACATCGTCGAGGGACGGCTCGAACTTCGCGAGAAGGCCCGCACCCGCGCCAAGGCGTACGCGAAACTCGTCGCGGCGGCCGTCGATGCGGCCGGCGACGGCGGCGCGGCCGTCGCCGTCCAGCACCTCGGCGCCGCGGACGCGGCAGACACCCTCGCGACCCAGCTGCGCGAACTCATCCCCGGCATCCGTGAACTCCTGATCACCGAATTCGGCCCCACCCTCGCCGTCCATCTCGGCCTCGGCGCCGTCGGCGTTCTTGTCGTCCCCGGCGGCTGCGCCTGACCCGGACCAGCGATCTCGGTGATCCGAATTCGAGCACTGCGCGGGACCGACCGTTAGCGTCGGGGGAATGACGAGTTCCGCGATTCCGCCGATTCGTCCGCCGGTGACCGTGTCCTCGGTCGAATGGGAGCATCCCGACGCCGCGGCACTGCGTGCGGAGATGGCCGTCGAGGTTCGACCGCGCTACGCCGAGCTGGAGCGGACGCTGCGCACCGACCCGCATGCGGTCGATCCCGCCACCGTGCACCGCACCTTCGTCGCGTACTCCGATGAGCCCGTCGGCCACGCCGGGATCCGCTGGAACGCCGACGATCTCGAAGTCAAGCGGATGTTCGTTCGTCCCGCGCACCGTGGTTCCGGCGCCGCGGCGCTGCTTCTCGGCGCCGCCGAGGAGGCCGCTCGCGCGGCGGGGCGCCCGCGACTGATTTTGCAGACCGGTCACCTGCAGCCGGAAGCGGTTCGCTTCTACCAACGCAATGGTTACCATCGGATTCCGATTTTCTCGCCGTACGAACCGCTGCCGTTGTCGAACTGCTTCGCCAAAAATCTGGGCTGACGTGTCGGATCAGCGCATTGCGGAGGAGGAACGGCGGGGCGCTGTCGGTGTCGGGTCGCGCCCAGCAGGGCATAAACCTCCTGGCTGATCCCGGTAGCTGGGCCAACTCGGGTGGGCGTCGCGGTCGGTAGCGGTGCCGCGGAGCGGAGCATCATGCCCGGTGGCGCGGCACGGGTTACCGCGAGCAGCCCAGTCGAGTTTCGGTAGATCGCGACGATTCGGGGACAGCACCCAGGTACCTGCCGCGGGCGAAGTAGCGCGGGAAGAGGCCGGCAGGGTGGGTCATACGGGGTCCCTTTCGCGCGCCCTGCCGGTGAGGGCGAACTTCTGCGCCGTTCGCCCACGGCGGCGATCAGGGCACGGTGGAATCCTGTGACGGCCGAGCGTAGCGACGTATGCGTCGGCTTTCCGGGAGCTCCGGATCGAGTTGTCCACAACGCGGCGGCTATCAACAGGTTCATTGAATCAGCTGGTCGTGCTGGGCCTTTCGCCCGTGCCGCGGCACTACCGTCGCCGCCATGCCACGACAGGACGAACGCGAGCGAGTGCGACGGCGACTGGGCGCCCTGACCGCCCAGATCAGCGCGAGCAGAACGGACGGTGCGGGTACCGGCCCGGCCGGTCGGCCCGTCGGCGTGGGGCGATGGGATCTCGAGCAGTTGCCCGCCGACCTGGACCCGGTGGAGGAGAACGGGCGCGAGGTCGGCCGGGTGCGGTCTCCAGGCTGGCTCGAGGAACCGGTTGCCGGCTCGGGTTGGCGAGATCGCCTTGTGCCGGTGCGGTTCCGGGGTGTGCGGCTCGATCCGGGCCGCCGCGGTGTGCGCGCGCTGGCGGTGGTCGGGCTGGCCGCGATGGCGGTCGCCGCGGCGGTCGTGTTCCGCGAGCGTCCGATAGCCCAGGCGGTTCCGCCGCTGCCCGCGATCCGGCCGACGGCCGCTTCGCGACCCGCCGCGGTTCTGTCAGCGAGCGTGGTCACGCCACCCGATGCGTTGCCGGTGCACACTGATCCGGGCCAGTCGGCGACCGAACTGGTCGTCAGCGTCGTCGGCCTGGTCCATCGCACCGGCCTCGTCCGACTGCCCGGGGGATCGCGGGTCGCCGACGCGATCGCCGCGGCGGGCGGCCCGACCGACGGCGCCGACACCAGCGGGCTGAACCTGGCCCAGCGTCTGTCGGATGGAGACCAGGTGCTGGTCGGTCCGGCCGCACCGAACCCTGGTCTGTCGCGGCCGGGCAGTTCGGCGATCAGCGCAGGCGGTCGCCCATCGTCCGGTTCGTCGTCTTCCTCGGGCCGCCCGGCGGGCCCGGCGGCCAGGGTCGACCTCAATGCCGCTTCCGAGACCGAACTCGACGCTCTTCCGGGGGTCGGGCCGGTTACCGCCCGCGCCATCGTCAGCTGGCGTGCTACCAATGGGCGCTTCACCTCCGTGGAGCAGCTCGGGGAGGTCGAGGGAATCGGCCCGGCCCGGCTGGCCCGGCTGCGTGATCTGGTGACGGTATGAAAGCCGACTCGGGCGGCGCGATCCGCTCGACAAGCGCAACAGGTGCACGTTCGGAGAGGGACGACACGGCTGTGCGCGCCGCCGGTCACCGTTCGGCTCGCGACGACGCCGATCCCGATGCCGCCCAAGTGCTCGATGCCAGGCTGTTGCCAGCGGCGCTGTGCTGCTGGGGAGCGACGATCGTGGCGTTGACGGCGGGGTGGAAGACGGGAGTAATGCTGGCCGCCGCATTGGCCGTGTTGGCTATCGGGCTGTGGGTGCTGTTGCTGTGGGCGATCGCGCACCGCGGTGAACGATGGCGGGCCGTGGTGGTGGTGGCACTCGCGGCCGTGGTGCTCGGCGCGGGATTCGCGTCCGCCGCGGCGTGGCGGGCGCATCGGGTGGCGACACATCCGCTGCGTGCGGCGTCGGGACAATCGCTGCGCGTGGTAGTGACGCTGAACGACGATCCGAAACCGGTGCGCGGCAAGACACTCGGCGGCGAAAAGCAGTGGGTGGTCCAGGCGGATCTGCGGGAGTACCGGCGCGGCGACGCGACAGTCCGTGCCGGTGGTGCGGTGGTGGTCCTCGCCGCCGGAGAGGGATGGGCCGAGCTGTCACCCGGCAGGCCGGTCGAGTTCCTGGCGCGGGTGGATCAGCCACGTCGAGCTGATCTCACCGTCGTGGCGCTGAGCGCGCATGGACCGCCGAAGTCCGTCGGGCCGCTGCCGTGGTGGCAGGGCGTCGCGGGTTCGGTGCGTGCCGATTTCGCGGCGGCGGCCGCGCGGGTATTGTCGGCCGACGCCGCGGGACTCCTACCTGCGCTCGTCGTCGGCGACACCTCGGCGCTGCCCACCCAGGTCCGCGACGAGTTCGGCATCGCGGGGATGCAGCACCTCTGTGTCGTGAGTGGCGCGAACTTCACCATCCTCTTATCCGTCGTGTTGTTCGCGGTGCGGCTGCTGACTCTCGGCCCGCGTACCGCGGCGGCGGTCGCGGCGGCAGCGCTGCTCATGTTCGTGGTTGTCGCGCGTCCGGACCCGAGTGTGCTGCGTGCCGGGGCGATGGGCGCGATCGCAGTGCTGGCCCTGATCACCGGTCGCCGGAAACAGGCACTGCCCGCGCTGTGTGCCGCGACCATCGCGCTGCTCGCCTTGTGGCCCGGACTCGCCGTGAACGCGGGTTTCGCACTGTCGGTTGTCGCGACCGCCGGCCTGATTCTGGTGGCGCCCAGCTGGGCCGATTGGTTGCGGGCGAGGGGTTGGCGGCGCGCGCCCGCCGAGATCGTCGCGGTGTCCGCGGGAGCGTTCGTGGTCACCGCGCCGATCATGGTCGCACTCACGGGGCGGCTCAGCCTGGTCGCCGTCCTCGCGAATGTCCTTGTGGCACCGGTCGTCGCGCCGATCACCGTGATCGGGGCAGGTGGTGCGGTTCTGTCCTGCCTCTGGTCGCCACTCGCCGACCTCGTTCTACGGTGCGTCGCTCCACCGATGTGGTGGTTGTTGTTCGTCGCCGAACATGCGGCCGCCCTACCCGGGGCGTCCGTCGTGGTGCCGGGCGGCTTCGCGGGTGGGCTGATCGCGAGCGTCGTCGTCGCGGCGGCAATCGTGACGCTGCGCTCGCGTGCCGTGCGTCGAATCGCCGCCGCGGTAGCGCTCGGCGTCGCGGCGATCTTGATTCCGGTCCGCGTCTGGCATCCCGGCTGGCCGCCGAACGGCTGGATCCTCGCGGCTTGCGACGTCGGCCAAGGCGACGGCCTTGCCCTCGCGGTCGGTCCCGGCGCCGCCGTCGTGATCGATGTCGGACCCGACCCGCGTCCGATCCGAACCTGTCTGGACCGCCTGCACATCTCGCAGATCCCCCTGCTCATCCTCACCCATCCGCACGCCGACCACATCGGCGGCCTCACCGGCGCCTTGAACGACCGCGCGGTCGCCGCGATAGCTGTCGGCCTGCACGAACTCGATGGACTCCCACCGGCCGTCGCACCCGAATACGCTCACTCAACCCCTGGGGCCGACGCGGGCTGCGAATCAGGTGATGCCCCGACACCGCCAGCCGAGCGGAGACACGCGGACGCCTGGCCAAGCCGTGTGCGCGACAGCCGTGTAGGGCCGGGAGGTGCTCGGTTCCGAAGAAGCGACGGGCGACACAGAACTATCGAAGGTGATGCGGGTCCGCAGTTCCGAGCCGGTGGCGGGCGCGATCGTGCCGCCGGGGGTGGTGCGGGTGTGCGGTTCCGCACTAGCGGTGGGCGCGATAGTGCTGTCGAGGGTGATGCGGGTGTGCCGGGAGGCACTGACGACCGGACGACATCCGTGGCCGAGTGGCGACTGTCCGGAGGCGACCGAACCGGCGACGGCGCTTCGACGCGGGCGCACACTGCTTGCCGGCCTGCGGGATACGGGCCGGTGCCGACGGTGAATCGGACTGGCAGCACGGATCCGCTGGTGCCGGTCGCGGATCTGGCGCAGGTCTCGACCGTCGCCAGAAACGCGGGGGTGCCGCTGCTGGAGCTGTCGGCTGGACACGTGTTGAGTTTCGGCGCGGTCGAACTCGAAGTTCTGGCGCCAACCCTGCATGGGCCGCGGCCCACCCGCGGAGCCGAAACGGATGACGCGAACGATCGCTCCGTGGTTGTCGCCGCCAGCACTCCCGCCGGTCGCATCCTGTTCACCGGGGATATCGAAGCACCCGCACAGCGCGCGCTGATGCATGCCGGAATCCCCATCCAGGCCGAGATCCTCAAGCTCCCACACCACGGATCACGCACTACTACACGAGATTTCCTCGACGCAGTGCGTCCACGCCTCGTGCTCGTCAGTGTCGGCGCGGATAACACTTTCGGCCACCCGAACCCCGCCGTCCTCGCGAACCTGTCGGCGCTCGGCGCGACGGTGGCACGCACCGACCAGCACGGAGACATCGCGATCGTCGGCGACGGCCGAAGCCTGGGCATGACGACCTCACGTTGAGCCATGAGCTCCGAAGGTGCTCATCGAACGCGTCGATGCAGCTACTCGATCGCCCGGGGGACCGCGAGGCATAGCGAACGCAGTCGAGATGTGCCCGCTGGCGTTCGGTGCGCACGGTTCCGGAGATGTGTGCGGCGGTGCGTTCCCGGCGTCAGCTGACTACGGAGTCGGCCGCGGCGGCGAGCAGGGCGAGGGCGGCATCGCGGGCGTGCGATTCTGTGCACCTCCGCCGCCGCGATCGCGGCCACGCCCCCGTCGCGGACCGGATCGCCACGTGCGGCCGATCGCCCGCAGCACTCCGGCACCCCGACCGATCTGACAGTTCATCCCCTGCGCGGCAACACAATCCGGGCTTCCCACCCACTTCACGAAGGAGAACAGCAGTGACGACCTTTGTCCTCGTACCCGGTATGTGCCACGGTGGCTGGTGCTTCGAACAGCTCACCGAACAACTTCGCGCGCACGGCCACAACGTCCACCCACTGACTCTGACCGGCCTCGGCGAACGCAGTCATCTGCTGCGGACCGGGGTGAACCTGGATACCCACGTCCAGGACGTCGCCGGTGTGCTGGTCAGCGAGAACGTACGAAATGCGGTCCTGGTCGGCCACAGCTACGGCGGCATGGTGATCACCGGCGCGGCCGATCGAAACCCGGACCGAGTCGACTCGCTGGTATATCTGGACGCCATGGTGCCCCGACACGGTGACTCCTGCTGGAGCCTGGTATCCGACCAGGAACGACAGTGGTACGTGGACGTGGTGGAAACAGGCGATGCGGTGCGGCCACTACCCTTCTTCGACCCGCGGGCCACGCCTCATCCGCTTGCCTCGGTGCTGCAACCACTCCAGCTCGCGACCGACCTCACCCACATCCGCCGCAACGTGTACGTGTACGCCGCCGGGTGGAAAGGCCAGTCCCCGTTCACTCCCCTCTATCAGCGCCTACGAGAAGACCCGGCGTGGACAACGCACGCGCTGGACGCCGAGCACAACCTCATGCGCGACGCCCCACACGACCTATTGAAAATCCTGTGCGAGATTGGCGAACCCAGCTGACCGCCGCAGCAGCCCACATCGGCCCGGAGCCGAGGCGGTTCGGCGGCTTCAGTCGGCCGACGAGGTACCGGGCTTCGGGTGTCGGTGGGGGATCGTAGGATCACGCCATGAGCGAGCGCAGCGAGCGAGCGATGGGCACAGCCGGGTTCTCGGTCATGGTGGAGCCGAGTGCTAGCGAGGGGGAGGCATGAGCGAGCGAACTGCCGAGGCAGGGCCCTCGGGCACTGCGGAGTCGGGTACCGGGGAGGCGCTGTGGTGAGCGGGCGTTCTGCACAGGTGCACCTGGCGCTCGGGGAAGAAGAGCTGCTGATCGAGCGGGCGTTGGCCGAGGTTACCGCGCAGGTGCGGGCGTCTGCGCCGGACGGGGACGCGGTGCCGGTGGATCGGCTGCGGGCGGGGGATGCGAGTACTGCCGAACTGGCCGAACTGCTGAGCCCGTCGCTGTTTGCCGAGGATCGGGTGATCATTCTCGAGGCAGCGGCCGAGGCGGGGAAAGACGCGGTCGCGGTGATCACCGAGGCGGCACAGGACCCGCCCGAGGGCGTAGTGCTGGCGGTCCTGCACTCCGGGGGTGGGCGGGCCAAGGCCCTGGCGCCCGCGCTGCAGAAGGCGGGGGCCGTCACCCACGACTGCGCGAAGCTGACCAAGGCCGCGCAGCGGGTCGAGTTCGTTCGCGGCGAGTTCCGCAACGCCGGGGTCCGGGTGTCGGGCGAAGTCGTGCAGGTCGTGTTGGAAGCGGTGGGCTCGGATCTGCGCGAGCTGGCGGCCGCGTGTGCGCAGCTGGCTGCCGACACCGGAGGCAAGATCGATATCGCGGCCGTGCGTCGCTACTACTCGGGCAAAGCCGAAGTCTCCGGGTTCGATGTGGCCGAACTCGCCGTAGCGGGAGACCGCCCCGGTGCGATGGAGGCACTGCGCTGGGCGAACGACCGCGGCGTGCCGTACGTCCTGCTCGCCGACGCCCTCGCTGATTCGGTGCACACTATCGCGCGGGTCGGCTCGGCAGGCCGCGGCGACCCGTTCGCACTGGCCCAGCAGCTCGGCATGCCGCCATGGAAGGTGAAAAAGGCGCAGGCCCAAGCCCGCAGCTGGACCCCGGCGACCATCGGCTCGGCCCTCCAGGTGGTCGCCACTCTCAATGCCGATGTCAAAGGTGGCGCCGCCGACGCCGGTTACGCCCTCGAACACGCCCTCACCCAGATCCTGGACCTGCACGGCGCAAGCTGACCGAGGCGGACCCGCCGCGAGATACCCGAAGTGGTCGCCGGATTCGCCTGCGCGGCTGTCGCAGCGAGTGGTGGTAACCGGTTTCGCCGGTGGGCGCTCGTCACGGAGCACCCTGGTAGCCGACCGTCGGACTTCCCCTTGGTTGTCGGGAGGCCGTGGCGATGCGGGGCGACCGCCCTACCTCGACCGTGGCGTCGCGGTCGACGGATCGGCGTGATGGTGCCGAACGGTGTTGTGGTGCCGAGATCAAGAACTCAACCACGATTGCGACGCTGAGTATTGGATTCAGCCTGTCGTCAGCCACCCTCACACCGCAGTCGATCACCGCTCGACAGCGGAGATACGGTGTAGGTCGCCTCCACGACTCCGTTCGGCGCAACGGGAACGCCGGCGGCCGGAGCATCGAATACATTCGTCTACTTCAGCTGAGCGCAGAAATGCCTGGCAATGAAATCGCCCCGGCCACGGCCGGGGCGATTTCGTGTGTCTGGAGCCGGATATCAGCGCCCGAGCGTTACGTTCACCACGCAGGTGTCGACGGCCTGCACGAGCTCGTCACTGGGCGAGATGTTCACCGGTGCGGCTGAAGCTTTCGGGAACATCGTGTTGTTCCGCGCGCTGCCGGTCGACGCATACACCTGGCCATTGCGGATGATCCATACGCTCGAGCGCTCTTTCATCGCACCGTTTTGGTCGACGATCTCCGCTCCGAAATATGTTGTGTCGCCGATGCTGATCACTGCGCCGTTGGTCAGTTGCCAACTGGCACGTATGAGTCCCGGCTGCACGAGATCGATGACGGATGCCGCCGCGGGCGCGCATCGTGGGTCGGACGCCCCGAACGGGGCGTCCGGTGCCCGTGTTGGCGACGGCTTCGCGGCGGCCGGCGGTGCTGGCGCGGCCTCGCTCGTCGTCGATGGCGCAGCGGCAGAGGCTGACTCGTTGTCGTCGCCGACGACCAGGCCGACGAATACGAGAATCAACGCGATCGCGCCGAGCGCGGCGCTGAGTGCGATGAGGATCAGTGCCTTGGTTCGGCGCCGGTCCGGGGTCGGCGGCTCGACGGAATTCGGCTGGACGGGCGGCTGAGTCACGGTCACCTCGAATGTCATACGGACAGAGTCGATCCGAATCGAATCACGACTCGCTGGGCGCGCGTTAACGCGGCCACTGGTCGCCGAGTTCATCGAGTTCATCATGCAGGCGGCGGACCTCGGCGACCTGCTCGGCGGACGACTGTTCGCCGACGTCAGGATCGCGCACGTGACCGGGGTGGACGACGAGTTCGGTGGGCAGCCGCACGCCCGACTTCGGCTGGTGAGATTTTCCGACGATCTGAGCTCGAGTCGTAGTGTTGCGACTTGACGTCGAGCCAGCCGCTTTCAGGGAGGCCGACGAGTAGTTCTGCGTGACCACCGATGACGAGATCGGAAAGGTCACTTACAGCCTGCTCGCGATGCGCTGCACCCCCGTCCCGGTCACTCCGTCGAGCCCAGCCGTGCGCCCGGTCGCCATAAGCAGCAGATCGCTCAGTGGTCCGCGAATCTCCTCTGTCCCGATGCCTGCCGACCAGTCCGCATCGGTGGCTATCAGCCGAACGCCGCGCACCCGCTTCTCTGCGCCGTAGAACGGGCTGCGCAGCACATGTTCCAGTGCGACGACCGCCTGTTCGGTCGGCATCGCCCGCCCCCGCCTGAGCGGCCGCGCGATGTCCTGTCCATGGATCATGGTGTCCACCAAAGGGGCCAGTGGACCGGCTCCTGGCGCCCGCCGCGCCGAACCGGCACCCTCGCGTAATTGCGCGATCAGCTCGGCGGGTGGGTAGCGGGCGGCGCGATCGCGTGCCATCCGCTCGGTCATGCGATTCCAGTTCCCCCGAGCCCGGATCACTCCGGCGATCGTCGGCCAGAAGGTGACCCGGTTGGACAGGGTGACGTGGGCCAGCACATCGTGCACGGTCCAGCCGGGACACAGGGAGTCGGTCAACCACTCGTGTTCGTCCAGATCGTCGAGGAATTCGGCGAGCCCGAGCCGTTCGGTGCGCGTCCACACCATGATTTCGTCCAAGTCCATCGTCACTCTCCGCGGTCGGTGCTGTCACCGATGCAGACGGTTCGGCGGACCGGAATTCATCGACCGAGCGGTGACGCCGCTACGGGGTCTCGACCAGGGTTGCGGTGGCGCGGCGCACCAGAGGCAGCACCAGCAGCAGCGTCGGAAACGCGATGGGCCAGGACACGGCCCAGGAACGCAGCCACACGCCGATTGCGATGCCGTCGCTCATCAGGGTGCTGATCAGGGAAACTATGCAGGTCATCAGGATCGACAGCAGCATGGGCAAGAGTACCGCCGCGTAGCGGGCGGGCAGCCTGCCGAAGCCGGCGCGGGAGTGGGTGTTCGCGGAATTCATCGGTCGCTCCGAAAGTCTGTCGTCAAGCAACGACTCCGCCGGGCGGCGGGGCCGGTGCGTTGGTTGACGTGAACGCTTACGGCGCCGTGAGGTGCGGCACGAGCCTAGGACAGCCCCATACGGCGGTGCAAGTCCCGGTCGCACCGCCGCACGGGGCCGACGATCAGTCGCGCCCTTCGATTTTCAGGTCCCCGAAGGTGACGCTGCGCGTCATCGGGCGCGCGAGCATCTCATGCGGGAAGCCGAGGTCGACGGCACTGGCCTGCTCCAGCCGGACGAGCTGAGCCGCGTCGAACTCGACGTCGAGCGCCCCGAGGTTGTCCTCGAGCTGCGCGGCAGTGCGCGCGCCGATGATCGGCGACGTGACGCCGGGGTTCCGCAGGGTCCAGGCCAACGCGACTTGTGAAGGGGTCGTGCCGATTTCGCCCGCGACCTCCTTCACGACGTCAGCGATGGCGAGGCCGCGCTCGGTGAGCGAGCCGTTGGCGGCGGCCACGTTCTTGCGGCTGCCCTCGGGCGAACCTTCCGCCTCATGGTCCAGATCGGCGCGGCTGTACTTGCCGCTGAGCACGCCGCTGGCCAGCGGCGACCACGGGATCACCCCGAGGCCCAGCTCACGCGCCATGGGGATGAGGTCGCGTTCCACGGTCCGCTCGATCAGGCTGTATTCGATCTGCAGCGCGATCAGCGGCGACCAGCCGCGTAGGTCGGCGATGGTCTGCATCCGGGAGACCTGCCAGGCTGGTGCGTCGGAGATGCCCACGTAGAGCACCTTGCCCGAGCGCACCAGATCGTCCATGCCGCGCAGGATTTCCTCGACCGGGGTCAGGAAGTCCCAGGCGTGCAGGTAGAGCAGGTCGATGTAGTCGGTGTTCAGCCTGCGCAAGCTGGCCTCGACCGAGGCGAACATGCTCTTGCGGTGGTTGCCACCGGAATTCGGGTCGCCAGGGCGGCGCAGCATTGTGTACTTGGTTGCCAGCACCAGGCTTTCGCGGTTGTCCGCGGTGAATTCGCCAAGCAGTTGCTCGGAGGTGCCGTTGGTGTACTGGTTGGCCGTGTCGATGAAGTTGCCGCCACGGTCGACGTAGGTGTCGAAGATCTTGCGTGCCTCGTCCTTGTCGGCGCCCCAGCCCCAGTCTGCGCCGAAGGTCATGGTTCCGAGGGACAGGGGAGACACCCGAAGACCTGAGCGGCCGAGCAGCCGGTAGGTGTCGAGGGTGCGGGCTCCGGACATGTCCAGCTCCTTGTCGTCGAGATGCTGTGTTGTCGGTATCGAGTCTTCCGCGACGCGCGGGGCGGGGGTAAGGGAGGCCTCTTCCTGGGAAAGCCAGTCCTAGTCAGCCGTAGGATCGACGATGATGACTGGCACGGTGAAGGCGACAGCGCCGCGATCTCAGCCCCGGAGGCGGAAGTTTGCGTAACCACGGAGGGGTCGAGAGCGGCGCAGATTCAACACCACGCCGCGATCTCAGCCCCGGAGGCGGAAGTTTGCGTAACCACGGAGGGGTCGAGAGCGGCGCAGATTCAACACCGCGCCGCGATCTCAGCCCCGGAGGCGGAAGTTTGCGTAACCACGGAGGGCCCGGGATCGGCGTGGATCGAACACAGGAACTGGCGGCCTTCCTGCGGGCCCGGCGAGAACGCCTGACCCCGCGTGACCTCGGATTGCCGCAGCGCAGACAGGCGCGGCGGACGCCGGGACTACGGCGTGAGGAGGTCGCCGAGCTGGCGGGGGTGAGCACGGACTACATCGTGCGACTGGAACAGGGACGCGGGCTGCGGCCGTCGGCGGAGGTACTCGAAGCGCTGTCGCAGGCGCTGCGGCTGGACAGCGACGAGCGCGCCTACCTTTTCGACCTGGCGCGGCAGCGGCTGCCGAACAACGGCAAACCGAGCACGGTGCCCGCGCCCGCGCTGGCTGTGCTGGTGCACGATCTGTCGCCGTTGCCCGCGATGCTGGTGAACCACCGCTACGACATCCTGGCCTGGAACCGGGAGATGGCGCGGCTGATCACGGACTTCGGTGCCCTGCCAGAGCGGCAGCGAAACTCCATGTGGCTGTGCCTGATGGCCCCGGGCATGCGGGAGTTCTACGTCGAACGGGAACGCATCATCCGCGAGGGCATCGCGGATCTGCGCGCGGCCTGGGCCGCCCACCCCGACGACCAGGTGCTGGCCGACCTGATCGCCGAGTTCACCGCGCACAGCCCCGAGTTCGAGCAAGCGTGGGCCCGCCACGACGTCCGAGTGCAGGGGCGCGGGAAGAAGCCGCTGCGCCATCCGGTGGTAGGCCCGCTGGTGGTCACCTACGAGGTCCTGATGCCGGTGCAGGATCCCGACCAGCGGATCGTGATCTACCGGGCCGCGGACGAGGACTCCCAGACCGCGCTGGATCGGCTGGCCGCCGATCCAGCTGTGACCGGGACTACTCCGCCGAGCTGAGAATCACCAGCTCCTCGTCGTCTTCCCCGTCCTCGTAGCGGCCTTCCCACTCCTCGAAGGCGGGGACGTCTTCGTCCCGCGTGACGATCCACTCCAACGAGTAACCGCCGTCATCGTCGGGAACCAGCACATTCTCGATCTTCAAGCCGAATCCGAGCACCTCGGCCGCCCGGATCACATCCGGCAGGTCCTCGGCGCGGACGACGGTCTGATTGGCATACACGGTTACCATGCGCGGAATGGTAGCTGGAACCATCGACACGGCGTGGGCTGATCCGGAATCCCCTGGAGAGCGCCAGGTGGGGAGTCGGGTCGACGAAGGACAGGTCCGCAGAAACCCTGGCGACGCGGTCTGGGCACGACAAAAGCCGCCGTGGTCATCGAGGCCACGGCGGCTGCGTCAGAGCGTGGTACCGGCACGCGGTACCGGTGCGTCAGAGCTTGTTGAGGGTCAGCGCCAGGGCCGACTTCTTGTTGGCGGCCTGGTTGGCGTGGATGACACCCTTCGAGGCTGCCTTGTCCAGCTTGCGGCTGGCGAACTGCAGACGCTCGGCGGCCTGCTCCTTGTCACCGGCGGCCGCGGCCTCCCGGAAGCTGCGGATGGCGGTGCGCAGCGCGGACTTGACCGACTGGTTGCGCTTGCGCGCTTCCTCGTTGGTACGGATCCGCTTCATCTGGGACTTGATGTTGGCCACGCCTGTTTCCTCGTGTTCCTGTCTGGTGGGTGTCTGTCCTGGAAAGTTCGGGAGCGCGCGACACAAACCCGGGGTAAATGGGTAACGCAGCGCCGAAGATCGAGGGTACCAGTCGCCGTTCGGCACACGAAATCGGTGCGTGTCGGACCTGGCCGAAGCGAGGACGACCGCTCTGTCCGGCCGCCGGAGTTCCACCCGGGGAGGTGAGTGACGCGAGATATCTATCTGTGTCTCACACGGCGTTGCCGCAACGTGTGACACCCCAGCCCGTCCGCCGAGATCGGCGTAACGGTTGCTGGACAGTCGCACGGCTGGATCGATGCGTGCACCGGCGCTTGGTGTGGCTACGCTCTGGCGAACAACATCGCTAGCGCTGAACAGCACGTTTCCTGGGTGTCGGCCGCGATTATGCCGATGTTCCACTTCTGAAGGGCATATTCTCCGGAGGTAGCTCCACCGATCTCGAAGTCGTTGTAGAGATCACCAGACTCGCATAGCGTCCGGCGGGCAACCGTTGATCTCGAGCGGCTCTGTTGTCGAAGCGGTACCACGGCTCGCAAGAGCACCACGTCTGGAACGCGGAAGGTGGACAGATGTCTCCAACGGCTCAGGAAGTCGTGGAAGAGGTTGCCGAGAACAAACCGATTCCCGACAGCAAGAAATGGGGCGCCGAGGCGCTCGGCACCTTTGTCCTGGTGATCGGCGGCGCCGGCACGGCGGTGCTGGCGGGGGAGCGGGTCGGCGCGCTCGGGATTGCGCTGGCCTTCGGACTCACGCTGCTGTTCCTCGTCTACGCGATCGGGCCGATCTCGGGTTGTCATGTCAATCCGGCGGTCACCATCGGCCAGTTGCTGCTCGGCCGAGTGAGCGCGGTGTCCGCGGCCGGGTACGTGATCGCCCAGCTCATCGGCGGTTTCTTGGCAGGCCTCGTGCTGTTCGCGCTGGCCAAGAATCTGCCATCCTACGACCGTTCGGTCGACGGGCTCGGTGCGAACGGGTGGGGCGCGCACAGTCCGTCGGCGAAGACCGGGCCGCTCGGTGAGGTGGTCGTGCAGAACGGCTACGGGATGGCCGCCATGATCATCATCGAGGTGATGCTGACAGCGCTGCTGGTATTCGTGGTGCTGGCCTCCACCGACCAGATCTCCGACGTACCGCTGGCCGGGCTGTCCATCGGTGTCACGCTGGCGGTGATCCACTTGGTCTCGATTCCGGTGGACGGCACCTCGGTAAACCCGGCCCGCAGTCTCGCCGTGGCCCCCTACCAGAACGGTGCGATGGGGCAGGTCTGGGCGTTCGTGGTGTTCCCGCTGATCGGCGGCGTGCTCGGCGCGCTGGTGTACGGCCTGCTGTACGGCCGTTCGCGCGAGATGCTCTCCTGACGGTGTCGCTCCGGGCGGCGCATCGGGCCGAGTGGGTCCGGGCCGCAACGCTTCGGTGCGGAGGTCGGCGATGACAGGGGTATCGGCATCACGATCGACACCCCTCCCTCGCAGGACTGGGTTGACCGACTTTTGCGCTGGAGCGGCTCAGCTCCATCGGTATTCGATCACCAGCCGGTGTGCGACCACGTCGAACGTCTTGCGCGGCAGGATCGCTCCCTCGCGGCGGATGCCCGCCTCCGGCACGTCGAGTACCCGGTCGAGCCGGACCCAGCTGGGCCGTGCGTCGTGGTCCCAGGACCCGCTGCCGATGCCGACCCAGTTGTGGTCGTGCGCGCGTTCGGGATTCGACGACAGCATCAAGCCCAGTAGTGTGCTGCGGTCGCGGCCGACCACCAGCACCGGCCGGTCCTTGCCGTTGCTGGGATCCTCCTCGAAGGGCACCCACGTCCACACGATCTCACCCGGATCGGCCCGTCCGTCCAGCTGCGGCGAATAGACGATCTGTCGTGCCCGCTCGGCCGTCGGGACCGGTGTCGACGCGGCAGGCCGCACCGAGACGCCGCTGGGCGCGCGACGCTGCGCCAGCGTCCCCACCAGTCGTTCCACCAGCTTGGGTCCCTGCTGTTTGACGATCTTGGGCCCCTGTTTCTTCGCGATGAGACCGAGTTGCTTGCCGAGAGAGTTCCAACTTCGGGCCATCCCTGGAGAATAACGGCGCGCCCACCCCTTCTCATCCGCGCCCGATTCGCCGTGTCGTCGGGGTCCTCCGCTCTCAGCGCGGCGTGTGATTTTGGAGCGCGACGGTAAACCCGGGGCAAGCCGCGGAATTCTCAGCCCCGACGGGTGCGAGTCTTACGAGCACCGTGCGCGGCCCGGCTCGCGTCCGAGCGGGCGAAGCGCATGCGACGCAGTCGCGAGTCTCGCCCGCTCGGACGCGAGCCGAGAGGGGGCCGCGAACGCGCAGCGCCGCAGGCGCTGCCAATCAGACAGAGCACCACTGGCGGAGCCTTCGTACTGCTCATGGGACGATGGACGGCAGTTTGCCGATACCCATGAGGAGTGGAGTGCCCGCCAGCTTCGCCGACACGACTTTCACCGATCCCACCCGGATCCGGAACTTCTGCATCATCGCGCACATCGACCACGGCAAGTCGACGCTGGCCGACCGGATGCTGCAACTGACCGGTGTGGTCGAGGAGCGGCAGATGCGCGCCCAGTATCTGGACCGGATGGATATCGAGCGTGAACGCGGCATCACGATCAAGGCCCAGAACGTGCGGCTGCCCTGGCAGCCCCGAACGGGGGAGAGCGCGGGCACCGACTTCGTGCTGCATCTCATCGACACGCCCGGCCACGTGGACTTCACCTATGAGGTGTCGCGTGCGCTGGAGGCATGTGAGGGGGCGATCCTGCTGGTCGACGCCGCGCAGGGCATCGAGGCGCAGACGCTGGCCAACCTGTACCTGGCGCTGGACAAGGATCTGACGATCATCCCGGTGCTGAACAAGATCGACCTGCCCGCCGCCGATCCGGAGCGCTATGCCGCCGAGCTGGCGCACATCGTGGGTTGCGAGCCGTCGGACGTGCTGCGCGTGTCCGGCAAGACCGGCGAGGGCGTGGCCGATCTGCTCGACCAGGTGATCGCGCAGGTGCCGCCGCCGGTCGGCGCCGCCGACGCGCCTGCCCGCGCGATGATCTTCGACTCGGTCTACGACACCTACCGCGGCGTGGTCACCTACGTCCGCGTGGTGGACGGCAAGCTGACCCCGCGCGAGAAGATCAAGATGATGTCCACCGGCGCCACGCACGAGCTGTTGGAGATCGGCATCGTCTCGCCGGAGCCCAAGCCGACTCAGGGGCTCGGCGTCGGCGAGGTCGGCTACCTGATCACCGGCGTGAAGGACGTGCGTCAGTCGAAGGTCGGTGACACGGTGACCGCCGCGCGCGGCGGCGCGACCGAACCGCTCACCGGCTACCGCGAGCCGCGCCCGATGGTCTACTCGGGCCTCTACCCGGTGGACGGCTCCGACTACCCGGACCTGCGTGACGCTCTGGAGAAGCTCCAGCTCAACGACGCCGCGCTGACCTATACCCCGGAGACATCGGTCGCGCTCGGGTTCGGCTTCCGCTGCGGCTTCCTCGGACTGCTGCACATGGAGATCACCCGCGAGCGGTTGCAGCGCGAATTCGACCTGGACCTGATCTCGACCGCACCGAACGTGGTGTACCGGGTGGAGATGGAAGACGGTGCCGAGCAGGTTGTCACCAATCCGTCGTACTGGCCGGAAGGCAAGGTGCGCAACGTCTACGAGCCGATTGTGAAGTGCACCATCATCTCCCCGAGCGAGTTCATCGGCTCGATCATGGAGCTGTGCCAGTCTCGCCGCGGCGAGCTCGGCGGCATGGACTACCTGTCCGAGACCCGTGTCGAACTGCGCTACACCATGCCGATGGCCGAGATCATCTTCGACTTCTTCGACTCACTGAAGTCGCGCACCCGCGGGTACGCGAGTCTCGATTACGAAGAGGCAGGCGAGCAGGAGTCGCAACTGGTGAAGGTGGACATCCTGTTGCAGGGCGAGGCGGTGGACGCGTTCAGCGCGATCGTGCACAAGGATGCCGCCCAGGCCTACGGCCACAAGATGACCACGAAGCTGCGCGAGCTGATCCCACGCCAGCAGTTCGAGGTGCCGATCCAGGCCGCGATCGGCTCGAAGATCATTGCGCGCGAGAATATCCGGGCCATCCGGAAGGACGTGCTCGCGAAGTGCTACGGCGGTGATATCAGCCGGAAGCGCAAGCTGCTGGAGAAGCAGAAGGAAGGCAAGAAGCGGATGAAGACGATCGGCCGCGTCGATGTCCCGCAGGAAGCCTTCGTGGCCGCGCTGTCTTCGGATGCCGCCTCGGACAAACCGAAGGACAAAAAGTAGCGCTAGCCCGGCGCGCGTAGGCGCATGCGCAAGCGTCGGCCCTGAGCGGGCTTTCTTGTTGACGTCCTGCTCCCGGAGTCCGAAGCCGACGCCGCGCGCGGTGTGGATCACCCGCCGCGCGCGGTATGCGGCCGGGCCGGTGGTCGGCGTCGGCGGCGCAGGTTCCAGTGTGAACTGTCGGGCGGCGCCGCAGGCGCCCGTTAATGGGTTACGACGCTTCGTTCCGAGACTGCGTCCAGTCTGTAAAGCCACCCGAAATAGGGCTTTCGTTCCTGATATCGCAGATGGCAAGGTCGTCTTGCTCGCAACAGTCGTATTCTCTACAGTCCTCAAGAATGTGACAGGCGAATATTCCCGAAATACTGTTAGGTGATCTTCACTTGGTCGGTCCGGCGCGGTGAGGATGCTGGACACCCGAGAGCGGAGTTTCTATGACGCGTGATCTGCCCTTCGACGACGACACCGAAGCGGCCGAACGCGCGGGTGACACCGCCTATCATGTGGCAACCGGCGTCGCGCGGGTCGCGCGCGCGGGCGCGTACGTCACGGGCGGCGCTCTCGTGGCCGCGAACGGCGGTGGTGTTCCCGCAGAGCCGGGCGCGTCCCGGCTCGACAGCTGGAACACCGGCTGGGCGCACAACGGTGATCCCGATCCCGACGAGCCGAGCCCGGTGATCACCTTCCCGGACCCCGTGGTGGAGCCCGCGCCGTTCACGCCGCCACATCCACCGATCGCCCCGGTCGCGCAAGGCGGGGTTGCATCGGGCTTCACACTGCACGTTGACGTTCATGTCGACGTGAACGTCGGCGGTACCGGTACCGCTCCGCTGCACACGTTCGACAGCGAGTACAGCGGAACCGATGCGGGCGTGGTGCCCACCCCGCTGGGCGCCGATGATGGCGGGCACGGAATGCAGCTGCCCGGATCCTCCGGTGCCGGTATCCCCGGGCTGGGCGGTATCCCTGGTGTGCCGGGCATCTCTCCTGTGCCGGGTATCCCTGGCGTGCCCGGGATGCCAGGTATCCCCGGTGCGCCCGGTATGTCGGGTATCCCTGGTGTGCCGGGTATCCCTGGCGTGCCGGGTATGTCAGGTATCCCGGGTATCCCTGGTGTGTCGGGCATACCCGGCGTCGCCGGTCACCACGCCGCGCTGCCGATCGCCGGAACGGGCGGCGTTGTCTCCGACGAACGGTCGACGCCTGGCTCCGCCCGTACCGAATCGTCCGGTGATGTCGACTTTCCCGGCGGCCACGGCTTCGGTCTGCCCGGCCACGGGCTCGGTCAGGCCGGGCACGGCTTCGGCCTTCCAGGCGCGAACGGCTTCGTCGCACCCGGCTCCACGATCTTCGACCTGCCGGGCAGCAACGGCCTCGGTGCGACGCCGACAGCGGCAGATCCGTTCGACGGTATCGGCGCGGGAGGCGACGGGCTCGGGGTTTTCATCGGCACGCAGTGGTCGGCCGAATTCGGGCTCGGCCCGAACGCTGCCTATTTCACCTCGGAAGTGGAGGTCGATGTCGCGGTCGGCCACGTGGGGGACCAGCTCGACGAGTACACCGACTGGTTGTCCGAAGGCATGCGCGTGCCGGACGGCACCGGCCGCGCGCTCACCGAGGCGCAGTCGCCGGGGCATGGCAATCCTGGTCTCGCCGGTGGCGTCACGATGCCCACCGCCGGGCAGTCGTCGGCGCTGACCGCGGCGGCGCAGCCGGTCGCCCAGCCGCTGGCGATCTCGATGCCGATCGCCGCCGGGCCCGCTCCGGCGGCGTCGGGTGCGCCCACCGCGTCCGTCGGCCCCGCCGCAGTGGCCCCGGCCCAGGCCGCGTCCGCCGTCGCTCCGGTCGTCGCGGTCACCCCGTTGCAGACCACCATCCAGCCAGACGCCGCCTCCACACCGATCGCGAATGTGCTTGCCGCGCCGGAGGGTTCGTCGGTGCTGACGGCTCCGGCCGCGGCCGTCCCCGCGTTGTTCGACGCGGTGCGGCCGGCTCCCGTGGTGAAGCCCGCGCCGGTGACCGATTCGCATCCGTCCGACCCGACCCAGTCACCCATCACGACGGTGACCACGCCGATGACGATCATCAAGACCACGCCGACGCCGGTCATCTCTGGCCACGTCACGACGCCGACCATCCCGTCCGTGCCGAAAACGCCGGA
Organism: Nocardia sp. 2TAF39; assembly: GCF_052114905.1. NCBI lineage: Bacteria > Bacillati > Actinomycetota > Actinomycetes > Mycobacteriales > Nocardiaceae > Nocardia > Nocardia sp. 2TAF39. Next base: position 183,238 of record NZ_JBFRFQ010000003.1, on the reverse strand, counting down.
CTACGACATCACCAAACCCCCGGCCGCGGGCACCACCACGATGCCGAACGGCGGTGTCACCGGTCCGGACGTGACGATTACCAAGCCTGGCGCGACGGTTACCAACACCCCGGTGCACCCGACGTCCATACCGGACGACGACGCGACGACCCCGGGTGGCACCAGCCTTCCGAGCACTGGGGCGGGTACCTCGCACAGCACCCAGCCGACCAGCGACCTGCCGACCAACGAACTGCCGACCGACGACGTGCCGACCGCGTCGCGTCCGTCCGAGCCCACGTACTCCGCGCCGGAGCAGCCGACCGTCGCGCCGACCTACAGTGCGCCGGCCCACCCGCCCACGGTCGACATCGATCCGCCCAGCCCGGTCGCGCCCACCCACATCGCTCCCGCGCCGACCCACGTGCCTGCGCCGGTCAAGCCACCGGTGATCGACCCCAAGCCGCACGGGATCTCCGCGCCGCTCGCGGTCGACCATTCCGCCGACCCCGGTGTCGCCCCGTTCCCGATCGCCGATCACATGTTTGCCGACCACTCGTTGCTCGCCATGGTCTCAGGCGGCAGCCTGTCCGGTGCACTGCTCCCGGAGACGACCATGACCGAGACGCACCACATGGTGTTCAGCGGGCTGGACTTCCCGCTCATGTAGCGGCCCGAAAGATTGGACGACTGCGGAGTATTCGCAGGGGGTATATCGATCAAGAGTCACCGAGAGTAAGGAAGAGGGTTGTCTGCCGCTGCCGGGCTGAAGGCCGCGACCGTGAAACATCCGGACGCGATGGCCCCGCTCATCCGAATACTCGACGAACTGCGGGAGACGGCCAGATTCGCCGGACGTGACGACCTCGGCAGTCGGCTGAGCATGGTCCACGCCAGGGTGACCGATCCGCGAGTACGGCTCGTGGTCGTCGGCGAGCCGAAGAACGGCATGAGCACGCTGGTCAACGGCCTGGTCGGCGCGTCGGTCAGCGCGACGAACAGTGATCTGAGCGTCCCGGTGATCGTCGAGTACGGTCCGGAGGCGACCGCTACGCTGGTACGTCAGACCGAGCTGGGCCGCACCGAGCGCCAGGCGGTCGATCCGCTCGATCCCGGCCCGGCGCTGGCCGCCCAGGGTGTCGTGCGGGCCGAGTTCACCCATCCGAGCCCGCTGCTCGCCGACGGGGTCGTAGTCATGGACGCGCCGGGCGCGCTGGGCGACAACCGCACCACCTGGTCGATGATCGCCGCCGCCGACGCCGTGCTCTACGTCGGCAACGCGGGCGCGGAGCTGACCATGGAGCAGATCGCCCAGCTGCAGCGCATCCAGCGGATCTGCCCCACCGTGGTGTGTGTGCTGAACAAGATCGACGTGTCCCCGAACTGGTCGCACATCCAGCAGCGGAACCGGGAACTGCTCGACGAGGCAGGGCTGGGTTTCGCGGTGGCGCCGGTCTCGGCGGCGATGCACCGGCAGGCCGGGATGTCCGCCGACCACCAGCGCGACATCGAATCCGGTGTGCCCCAACTGATCGACCACCTGCGCGACTATGTGGTCGCACGCGCCGACGCGGTCGCGCTGGAAGCAGCGGTACAGGACATCCGACTGGTCGGCGACCACCTCGCGGTGACATTGCGCACCGAGTCCGAGGCGCTACGCGATACCCGTCGCAGGGCCGAGATCACCGGTCAGCTCGTCCGTGCGCGGGACGAGGCCGATCAGCTGCGGCAGCGCACGGCGAACTGGCAGGTCGCCCTGGTCGACGGCAGCACCGAGCTCATAGCCGATATCGAGCACGATCTGCGCCATCGACTGCGCAGCTTGATCCGCGACGCCGAGGCCGAGATCGCCAAGTCCGATCCGGCTCGCCGGTGGCGGGACTTCGGCGCCGACCTGGACGCACGGGTCTGCGCAGCGGTCGAGGAAAATTTCGCCGTGGCGCACTACCGCTCCATGGAGCTGAGTGAGCAGGTGGCCGCGAAGTTCCCGGCCGACCACCACGCCGCGCCACTGCTCGACCTGCGCCTGGCCGACCCGGACGAGGTGCTCCAACACGTGCAGCCCCTGGAACCGCTGGAGAGCGCGAAAGCCGGTGTCACCCAGCAGTTCCTGACCGGTTTGCGTGGTTCATACGGTGGCATCCTGATGGTCGGTCTCGCCACCAGCCTGCTCGGCATGTCGCTGGTGAACTGGTACTCGGCGGGCGCGGGCGTGCTGCTCGGCGTCAACGCGCTGTGGGACGACCGCAAGAACCGCAAGCTGCGCAGGCGCGCCGAGGCCAAGGTCGCGGTCGCTCGGCTGATGGACGACGTGATCTTCCAGGTCGGAAAGGAGTCGCGCAACCGCTTGCGCGGTATGCAGCGGGTGTTGCGCGACTACTTCACCGACATCGCGACGGAGGCATCGCGCCGCGCGGACGAGGCGTTGCGTGTCGCAGAGGAGGCCTACGGGAAGTACGGCGATCGCAGGGAGGAACGAATCGCCGACCTCGACGCGCGACTCCGCAAGCTACGCGCCCTTCGCGCGGAAGCCGACGGCCTCGTCGCCGAGTAAGCAGCCATTGGCCGGAGACGTCGGTCAGACCGGATGGCCGGTTGGCGAGTGCGCGGGCTGGAATTGGCCCGCGTGCCGGGATTCCTCGGCCCTGATCACGTGGGTCAGGGCGTTGATCAGCGCCAGGTGGGTGAACGCCTGTGGGAAATTGCCGAGGTGGCGGCCGCTGCGCGGATCGATCTCCTCGGCGTAGAGGCGCAGCGGGCTGGCGAAGCCCAGCAGTCGCTCGCACAGATGCCTGGCCCGCTGGAGTTCGCCGATCTCGACCAGCGCGGACACCAGCCAGAACGAGCAGATCGTGAAAGTTCCTTCCGCGCCGGTCAATCCGTCGTCGGTGGTCTCGGTCCGATACCGCAGCACCAAGCCGTTCTCGGTGAGCCGATCGGCGATGGACAGCACCGTGGCATGCACCCGGTGATCGTCCGATGGCAGGAAGCGGGTGAGTACCACCAACAGCAGCGAGGCGTCCAGGGTGTCGCCGCCGTAGGTCTGGGTGAACACGCCTTCGGAGTTCACGCCGTTGGCGAGGATGTCGTCCTTGATCTCCTCGGCGATGGTGTACCACTCGGTGGCGTGCTCGTACTGGCCGTGCAGCTCGGCGAGTTTCGCGCCGCGGTCGAGCGCCACCCAGCACATCACCTTGGAGGATGTGAAGTGCTGCGGTTCGCCGCGGATCTCCCAGATGCCGCGGTCGGGTTCCTTCCAGTGCGCGATAGCCGCGTGCACCTGGCGAACCAGCAACGGCCACAAGGTCTCCGGTACCTGCTGGCGCGACTTCACGTGCAGGTACACCGCGTCGAGCATGGTGCCCCAGATGTCGTGCTGGTCCTGGTTGTAGGCGCCGTTGCCGATTCGCACGGGCCGGGCCTGGTCGTAACCGCCGAGGTGGTCGAGGATGCTCTCGGTGATATCGCGCTCGCCGCCGATGCCGTAGAGCACCTGCAGGGGGACGGGTTCGCCGTTATCGCCGGTGGTCGCGTCGTTGAGGAAGGCGAAGAAGTCGTCGGCCTCGCGGTCGAGGCCTAACGTGTACAGGCCCCACAGTGCGAAGCTGGCGTCCCGCACCCAGGTATAGCGGTAGTCCCAATTGCGTTGTCCGCAAGGTGTTTCCGGTAGCGAGGTGGTCGCCGCCGCTAGCAGCGCTCCGGTCGGAGCGTAGGTGAGGCCCTTGAGTGTGAGTGCGCTGCGTTGTAAGTAGTCACGCCACGGATGATCCGGGAAGTTGCCGAGCGTGATCCACTGGCGCCAACACTCGGTGGTCTGCCACATCCGCTGCGCGGCGTCCTCGAAGGTACGCGGCGCGGGCAGCTCCGACCAGGTCAGGGCGACGAAGACCTCATCGCCCTCCTTCATCCTGGTGCGAGCACGGGCCTCCCGACCCTCCAGGCCGAGGCGTAGATCGGTGGTGAGTACCAGGTTCGGGCCAGCGCTCGGGTCATCGCTGCGGACCGCAGTCGCCTCCTCGTACACCTTGCCGGTGTATTCCCAGCGGGCGGTGGCGCGGTGGTACTCGAATGCGGGCTCGCAGCTCATCTCGAGCTCTACCGTGCCGCTCACGCATTTCACCGTGCGCAGCAACAAGTGCTCGGCATCCCAGTCCATCGGCGTGCGCCGGTGCGTCTTGCTGCGCTGGTCGTTGTTGTGCCACGGCCCGAGCGCCAGCGCGTCGCGCACGATCAGCCATCCGGTGTCGGTCTGCCAGGTGGTCTCCAGGATCATCCCGCCGGGCAGGTAGCGGCGGGCGGCGGGCACGCTGACGCCGTAAGGTCCGATCCGGAAGTGCCCGGCGCTGCGGTCCAGCATCGCGCCGAAGACGCTCGGCGAATCCGGGCGTGGCACGCACATCCATTCGACCGCGCCGTTGCTGGCGACCAGACAGCAGGTTTCGCAGTCGGACAAGAAGGCGTAGTCGTCGATCGGGGGATAGGCGCGGTAGCGCCGTGTTTCGATCAACGAACTCGGCACCGGCAGGTCGTACGGTTCGTCGACGGTGAGATCATCGGAGGACGCCATACCCCATCTTCGGACCGATCCGTGCCTGTCGTCCACTGCTACGGCGTCTTGTCGGTCCCGGGGCGGTCGGTCTTGAAGCGCACCTGGGCGGACCTACTAGGCTGGAGCCGTGCATCGCATCGCAGGTTGGTGGGACGGCTTCGAGCTGTGGGTCGCGGGACTGCCGTTCATTCCGCAGTTCCTTGTGGTTCTCGTGGGCATGGTTCCGATCAGTTTCGCTATCGCCTACGGGCTGGACCGCATTCTGCGCTCCGTGCTGCGCATGCTCGACCGCAGGAACGCCGCCTTGACGGCGCCGCCCGCGATGAGGTCCCGTTCGGCCGTCGAGGAACCCGAGCTGGTCGTCGCCGCCGAGAACCGTCAGCCCGTGCAGAGCGGGGCGCGTTGATGCCTCGATCCCGGGTCCAGCTCGCGCTGGTCGCTCTGCTCGTGCTCGTCGTCGTGGTCTGGTTGTTCACCCGCTGAGCGCAGGTTAATTCTCACCCGTCCGCCAGTCGTTGAACCGCTTGCCGAGCTTCGAGACCGTGTCGCCGACTTCGTGTGCGACCGTGGTCGCCGCCGAGCCGACATCCCTGCCGAGGGTGCGCACGGTCCGGATCAGCGGGTCCTCCGACTGGTCGAAATTCGCCTTGTAGGCGCGAGCCGCCTCCTTCATCTCGTCGCCGATCCGGGTGTTCTTGTCCTGCTCGCGGCGGGGATAGTCGCCGGTAAGCACGCGGTCGTAGTCGCCGCTCTGAATCCAGCGCCGCAGCTCGGCGGCGCGCAGGACGGAGAACGGGTGGCTCTGCAATTCCAGATTGAGCAGTTTGAGCACCCCGTCGCGCAGGTCGCCGGACCGCTCGTAGTCGTCGGCCTGGGCCAGGAACGCCCCATGATTCATCTCTTCGATCCAGGTGCCGCCCGCCGTCTTCATGTGCACCCGCACCGAGGCGTCGACGTCCTGGCCGCACAGCAGTCCGGCGCGGTCGCCGGACAGCTCGGACTTGCGGCTCCACTCCATCAGCGCCGCGACAATGGCGCGCAGCGCCCACCCACCCACCGGCATCCATCCGACGCTCGCCGTGATCCGCAGCAGGTGCATCAGCATGGTGCGGTACACCGCGTGCCCGGACAGCGCGTGCCCGAGCTCATGTCCGACCACGAAGCGAAGTTCCTCGGTGTCCATCAGGTCGATCAGTCCGGTCGTCAGCACGGTGAACGGCTGGTCCATTCCGATGGTGAAGGCGTTCACCTGCGGGCTCTGTAGCACGAACAGCTCTGGCGTCGTGCGGGCATCGAGGATCTCCATGCAGTCCTGGCGGAGGTGGTGCACTGTGCGGAATTGGCGCTCGTCCACCCGGACCGCAGTGGCCAGGTACAGCAGCCGGTGCTGGCGCTCCCGTAGCAAACCCGACAGCGTCCGCAGCACGACGTCGAACCCGGACAGCGAGCGCAGCGTCACCAGAGCGGTGCGGTCCGCGGGATGTTCCCATGCGCGCGTGCTGATGCCGGGGAACCGGGTGCGGACCCGGTCTGGGCTGGCAGTCATGGGATGAACCCCCTTTATGTCGAGACTCTATGATTCGAACTCAGACGCCGTGCTCTGCTACAGTCTGCCCGTGTCTTCGAGTTCCGTCCCGCCGGTCCGCCATGAATTGGCGTTGATCGCTGTCGGGGATCTCGCGGTCGCGGACATTCTCTGTCGTTGATCGGAACCCGGGTCCTTCTGTGTCTCCCTGCCCCGTAGACTGGCGCGCAACCTTTCCGCAGACGTACCCGAACCCCCGGCGGCCGACTCGGCCGACGATCGCGCCATCGCCATTACACGGGCGACAGGTCTACTGATTACCGCAATGTCTCCGCCACCGATGACTACTACCGGGCAAATGGCGGTCCGCAGGAAAGGCCAACTCCGATGTCTCGCAAATCCTGGCTCTCTTCGCGCCGACGCTACGGCGCGGTCGCACTCACTGCGCTCGCGGCGGTCGCGCTCACCGCGTGCGGCGGTGGAGCCAGCGACTCGGCCGGGGGAGGCGGCGGCGACGGCAGCGGTGGCACCCTGAATCTCTATGCCTACGCGGTGCCGAAGCCTGGCTTCGACAAAGTGATTCCCGAGTTCAACAAGACCGAGCAGGGTAAAGGCATCCAGATCCAGCAGTCCTACGGTGCTTCGGGCGACCAGTCCCGCAAGGTGAAGGACGGCGCCCAAGCCGACATCGTGAACTTCTCCGTCGAGCCCGACATCACCCGCCTCGTCGACGCCGGCCTGGTGGACACGAGCTGGAATGCCGACGCCACCAAGGGGATTCCGTTCGGCTCGGTCGTCGCGATCGTGGTCCGCAAGGGCAACCCGAAGGGCATCAAAGATTGGGACGACCTGCTGAAGCCGGGTGTGGAAGTGGTCACACCGAACCCGTTCAGCTCCGGTTCGGCCAAGTGGAATTTGCTCGCGCCGTACGCGGCCAAGAGCGACGGCGGCAAGAACCCGCAGGCGGGCCTGGACTATCTGAGCCAGCTGATCTCCAACGAGCACGTGAAGGTGCAGCCGAAGTCGGGCCGCGAGGCGACCGAGACCTTCCTGCAGGGCACCGGTGACGTGCTGCTGAGCTACGAGAACGAGGCGATCTTCTCCGAGCGTAACGGCGACCCGATCGAGCACACCGTCCCGCCGGTCACCTTCAAGATCGAAAACCCGGTCGCGGTGCTGAAGAACAGCAAGAACCAGGAGAAGGCCGTCGCCTTCCGCGACTTCCTGTTCACCACCGAGGGGCAGAAGGCATGGGCCGCGGCCGGTTTCCGGCCGGTCGACCCGACGGTGGCCGCCGACTACGCCAAGGACTTTCCGACACCCCAGAAGCTGTGGACGATCGCCGACCTCGGTGGCTGGAAGACCGTGGACAAGGAGCTGTTCACCCCGAACACCGGCTCCGTCGCGGTGATCTACGACAAAGCGACCAAGTAACCGGTCGTTTCGGACACGGGAAACTGAACCATCGTGACTGACAGCAGTAACGCCGGGACCGTGCTGGCCGGTCCCGGCGGCTCCGCCGCCGAGACCGGTTCCGCGCGCCGGCCCGGACGCTGGAATTGGTCGTGGCTGCGGGTGACCGGCTCGGTGGGTCCGCTCGGCATCGCCACCGCGGTGCTGTGGCTCAGCATCATCGTGCTGCTGCCCCTGGCCGCGCTCACCGTGACCAGCTTCGAGGACGGCTGGTCCGGCTTCTGGGATGCGGTCACCGCGCCCGCCGCGCTGGACTCGCTCCGTATCACCGTGCTGGTGTCGGTGGTGGTGGGACTGATCAACGTGGTGATGGGCACGCTGATCGCCTGGGTGCTGGTCCGCGACGAGTTCCCCGGTAAAGGCATCGTCAACACGTTGATCGATCTACCGTTCGCGCTACCGACCATCGTGGCGAGCATCGTGCTGCTATCGCTGTATGGGCCGCAGAGCCCGATCGATATCCACCTCAACGCCACGCAGCCCGGTCTGGTCGTGGCATTGGCGTTCGTCACCCTGCCGTTCGTGGTGCGTTCGGTGCAGCCGGTGCTCATCGAAGCCGACCTCGAGGTCGAGCAGGCCGCGCTCTCGCTCGGCGCGGACAACTGGACCACCTTCCGCCGGATCGTGCTGCCTACGCTGGCGCCCGCGATCATCAGCGGCGGCGGCTTGGCCTTCGCCCGCGCGATCGGCGAATACGGGTCGGTGGTCCTGATCGGCGGCGCCATTCCGCGCAAGACGGAGATGGCTTCGCAGTACATCCAGAAGCAGATCGAGATCGACCGGCCGGTGAATGCGGCGGCCGTCTCGGTCGCGCTGCTGGTCATCTCGTTCGCGACGCTGCTGGTGTTGCGGCTACTCGCCGAACGCGCCGCGCGCAAAGAGCAGGCCGCCCGATGAAACTGTCCGCACCGACCCGCATCTCACTCCGGACGGTGGCGCTGGGCTATCTGTTCGTGCTGCTGCTTCTGCCGTTGATCATCATTCTGTGGCGCACCTTCGAGCGGGGCGTCGGCGCGTTCGTCGACTCGATCAGCACGCCCGCGGCTATCTCGGCCTTCCAGCTGTCGATCCTCGTCGTGGCGATCGTCGTTCCGGTGAACGTCGTCTTCGGCATCGTCACCGCGATCGCGCTGGTCCGCGGAAAGTTCCCCGGCCGTAGCCTGGTCCAGGGCATCGTGGACCTGCCGTTCGCGGTCTCGCCGGTGGTGGTCGGCGTGTCGCTGATCCTGCTGTGGGGCGCGGGCGGCTGGTTCGGCGGGCTCGAAGACCTGGGCCTCCAGGTGATCTTCAACTTGCCTGGCATGGTAATCGCCACCATATTCGTCACGCTGCCGTTCGTGGTGCGCGAGGTCGAGCCGGTGCTCCACGAGATCGGCGACGACCAAGAGCAGGCCGCGGCCACCCTCGGTGCGTCTCGATGGCAGACGTTCTGGCGGATCACCTTGCCCGCAATCCGGTGGGGGCTCACCTACGGTGTGGTGCTCACGGTGGCTCGCGCGCTCGGGGAGTTCGGCGCGGTGATCATGGTGTCCTCCGCCCTTCCCGGCAAGTCGCAGACGTTGACACTGCTCGTGCACGGGCGATACATCAACGACCACAACACCTTCGGCGCCTACGCCGCCGCGACCTTGCTGATGGGCATTGCTCTTGTCAGCCTTCTGCTGATGACCCTCCTCGAACGTAAGCGGGGCACCAAGTGATCACCGTGACCAACGCGAAGAAGAACTACGGCTCGTTCGCGGCCCTCGACGATGTCACCATCGACATCCCGTCCGGTGAGCTGACCGCACTGCTCGGCCCCTCCGGCTCGGGCAAGTCGACGCTGCTACGCTCGATCGCCGGGCTCGAATCGCTGGACTCCGGCGTGGTCACCATCGCGGGCCGCGACGTCACCCGGGTGGCGCCGCAGAAGCGCGACATCGGCTTCGTATTCCAGCATTACGCGGCGTTCAAGCACATGACGGTACGCGACAATGTGGCGTTCGGCCTGAAGATCCGCAAGCGCCCCAAGGGCGAGATCAGCAAGCGCGTCGACGAACTGCTCGGCATCGTCGGGCTGGACGGCTTCCAGCACCGCTACCCGGCGCAGTTGTCGGGAGGGCAGCGGCAGCGCATGGCGCTGGCCCGCGCGCTGGCCGTCGACCCGCAGGTGTTGCTGCTGGACGAGCCGTTCGGTGCGCTGGACGCCAAGGTCCGCGCCGACCTGCGGACCTGGCTGCGCCGCCTGCACGAGGAAGTCCATGTGACTACGGTGCTGGTCACGCACGACCAGGAGGAGGCGCTCGACGTCGCCGACCGGATCGCGGTGATGAACAAGGGCCGCATCGAGCAGATCGGCAGCCCGGAGGATGTGTACGACCGTCCCGCCAACGAGTTCGTCATGTCCTTCCTCGGCGCGGTGGCCCGGCTGAACGGACATCTGGTGCGCCCGCACGACATTCGCGTCGGCCGCGACCCGAGCATGGCGCTCGCCGAACACGAAGGCACCGCGGAATCGGCGGGCGTCACGAGGGCGACGGTGGAGCGCGTGGTCCATCTCGGTTTCGAGGTGCGTGTCGAACTGCGTAATGCCGCGACCGGCGACCTGTTCGCCGCGCAGGTCACCCGCGGTGACGCGGAGGCGTTGCGGCTGTCGGACGGCGAGACGGTCTACGCCCGCGCCACCCGTATCCCGGAACTGCCTACGCATTAGCGGTCGGCGCCAATTCGGCCATCGGCGCGTCGTTCTCGACGCGCCGCATGTCGTTTGGCAGCTGGAATGTAGCTGAGCCCTCTGATTTCTCGGCCGATACTGTCTCGCACCGGCATGGACGGAAGGCTCCTGCCGCGCTGAAATTGCCGGGGACGGCTACCTTTCGCGGCCGGGAATCGCGCCGGGCACGGTTTCCTAGTCGACGCGGCATCGTGCCGGAATTGATGCGCCGGTCCAGTTCAGCAAATTGTTCGCTTCCATCCAATCTGATCAGTTGTCGCAGTTAAGAAGGTATCACCGCGAAATTGATGCAGTGCTGTCCCCTTGTTGGCAAACTATGGGTTTGCCGCGCTGAACCCCGCGTGCCGCAAGGAAACCCGACCGGTCGGCCTGTGTGGTAAGTGGCGCGCGGATGGGTCGAACGATGGGTCGAGTTGTGCGGCTCGGGTCGGAACAGGCGGCATGCGGACAATCGGTTGTCCGGGGTTGGCACGAAGATCGCGGAGTGGTTGCCTGGACGGCGTTCGAAGCAAATCGGCACGGCGATCAGGTGGATTGCGATGGCGGTTGGTCTCGGTTTGAGCATCGGTACGGTGAACACGGTTTCCGCTCTGGCGGAGGAAGGTTCGGCCAAGGCTCCGCCGGGGCCGCGCAAAAGGCTGCGCCCGCAGGCGATTACCCGCCGCACCACGCTGAGCTTCTACAGCACCGGAGTGGCCAGGGTCGGCATGATTCCCCGGCACGGTCGCGCGATCACCGAATTCGCCGACCTCACCCAGCGCTCGACCATCCGGGCGCGGGTCGGGCGCCGTACGCTCTCGCCGGCGAATCTCGTCGCGACGGTCGCCGAGTGCGTGATCCGCGAGGCGCTGCACGATCATCCGTCGCGTGGCGCCGGTGTCGGTATCGCGCTGACCCATCCGGCCCGCTATACCGATGAGCAGGTAGGGGAGCTACGCGCCGCGTTGGACGCCGCGGACCTCACCCAGGTGGCCTTGGTCGCCGAACCCGTCGCGGCGGCAACCTGGCTCGAGGCCGATCGCGGCCCGCTCATGCCCGGCCTCGCCCTGGTCTACGACCTCGGCGGCGCCGGCCTCGACGTCACGCTGGTCCGGGTCGGCGTGGGTCGTCCGTGTAATCCGATCGTCGGTGAGTCGTTGCGCTCCACCGAGTTCGGTGGACGCGCGTTCGGGGCGCGGTGTGCCGAACGCGCCGGGGCCGGACACGGTCTGCCCTCGTCCTCGATAACGGAGTCGGTCGCCGATGTCGACGAACTGCGTTCGGCGCATATCAAGAAATCCCTCGAACTCGTCTACCGCTGCCTGCGGACCGCGGACGTCACCATGGCAGACGTCGACCGCGTCCTCGTGGTCGGCGGTGCGGCCCGGCCGGTCGAGGTGGCACAAGTGCTCGCGGACGAGCTGGCCAGGCCGGTGATCACCGCGCCGGACCCAGAGCGCACCATCGCCGACGGCGCCGCGATCATCGGGCGCACGGCGGCGGCCGAGGCAGAGGCGGACGCCGAGGCAGAGGCCGGGGCATCGGCCGACCAGCGTCGAGGCGGCCGCCGCCGGGGCGCCGGTCGTCCCGCGGCCGCCCGTGCCCTGCTCTTGTCGGGTCGGGCCAAACGCCGGTTGGCCAGGGGTGCCGTCGTAACGGCGCTGTCGCTGGTCGGTGTAGGTCTGTCCGTCGTGCCCAGTGACGGAGTGATCGTGGGATTGTCGCAGGTGGGGGTGCGGTAAGCGGGCTGTCTGGCGATGCCCGCGATGAGGGCGGGCATCGCCGGATCACCCTAGCGACTGCTGGGTTGACGTAACTCTCCGTTGGTGTAACTATGGGATACAGGTAAAGGTCCCACCGAGGAGAGGCAGTGACGACGATGTCCACAGCCGTGACGCCCACAGTCGATCCCGATCTGGCGAAGGCGCAGGAGTACGCCGCGAAGCTGCTGCTGCTCTCCGAGGGATCGGTCGACAAGCACTTCGACCCGTTCGAGGACATCGACTGGGACAACCCCGACTTCGCCGCCGACGCCGGTGAAGATCGCTGGATTCTGCCCGTGTCCGCCGATACGCTCGGCCGCCACCCCTGGTACCAGGCGCTGCCGACCGAAGCGAAGATCGCGGTCGGCAAGTATCGGCAGTCCAATATCGCCAAGGTCGGCCTGCAGTTCGAGTCGATTCTGATCAGCGGCATGGTCATCCACAACTTCGGCCTGCCCAACGGCTCGCCGGAGTTCCGGTACTGCTCCCACGAGATGATCGAGGAGCACAACCACACGCTGATGTTCCAGGAGATGGTCAACCGGATCGGACTGGACGTTCCCGGGATGGGTCCGCTGGTCAGCAAGTTCAAGTACGTGGGCGCGCCGGTGGCGGCTTGGTTCCCGAACCTGTTCTTCATGGCCGTACTGGCCGGCGAGGAGCCGATCGACCATATCCAGAAGCAGATCCTGCGCTCGGGCGAAGAGGTGCACCCGATCATGCGCGGGGTCATGGCCATCCACGTGGCGGAAGAGGCGCGGCACATCTCCTTTGCGCACGAGTTCCTGAAGAACCATGTGCCCCAGGCGAAGCCGGGCCAGAAGTTCGTGCTGTCGCTGGCCATGCCGATCGTCATGTGGATCCTCGGCCGCGCCATCGTGACCCCGCCGCGGTCGTTCTTCGAGAAGTTCGAGATCCCGGAGAAGGTTCGCAAGGAGCTCTTCTACGGGTCCGAGGAGGCCAAACAGGTCTTCAGTGACTACTTCTGCGATGTGCGCACCCTGGCCAAGGACATCGGACTGATCAACCCGGTCTCCAAGGCGGTCTGGAAGCTGCTCCAGATAGATGGCCACACCACCCGGTACCGCTCCGAGCCGCGGCGCGCCGCGAGCAAGGCCGCCTGAGCCGACCATGCCGTACGTCGTCACCCAGTCCTGTTGCAGCGACGCGTCCTGCGTCTACGCCTGCCCGGTCAACTGCATCCATCCCACACCCGACGAACCGGACTTTCTGACGGCGGAGATGCTGTACGTGGACCCCAAGGCGTGCGTCGACTGCGGCGCCTGTGCCACTGCGTGCCCGGTCGACGCCATCGTGTCATCGAAGAAGCTGACCGAGGAACAGAAGCCGTTCATCGAGATCAACGCGGATTTCTACCGGCAGACGCGCCCGCGCCCGCTGCTGGCGCGGCCGGTGCCCGCGGCGGAGATTCATACCGACCGGCAGCCGCTCCGCGTAGCGATCGTCGGCTCCGGGCCGTCGGCGATGTATGCGGCCGACGAGTTGCTGACCCAGCTGGATGTGTCGGTAACCGTGTTCGACCGGCTGCCGGTGCCCTACGGGCTCGCCAGGCACGGCGTCGCGCCCGACCACGAGAAGACCCGCAAGGTCAGCGAACTGTTCGACGTGATCTCGGCGCAGCCGGGGTTCGGATCGTACCTGAATGTCGAGATCGGGGCGCACATTTCGCCTGCCGAACTGCTCAACCACTTCCACGCAGTGATCTACGCGGTAGGTGCGTCGTCGGACCGCAAGCTCGGCATCCCGGGTGAACGGCTGGCAGGCAGCGTGCCGGCCACCGACTTCGTCGCCTGGTACAACGGGCATCCCGATCACACCGCCCGTGTCTTCGACTTGTCCGGGCAGCGTGCGGTGATCGTCGGCAACGGCAACGTCGCCTTGGACGTGGCGCGCATTCTGACCAGCGACCCCGACATGCTGGCCGACACCGACATCGCCCCGTATGCGCTGCGCGCGTTGCGGGAGAGCAAGCTCGAGGAGGTGGTCGTGCTCGGCCGCCGCGGTCCGCTCGAATCCGCGTTCACCGTGCCGGAATTCGTCGGACTGCTCGGTTCCGATGCGGACGTCGTGATCGAGGGCGAGCTACCCGAGTTCGATCCGGAGCTGCCCTATCAGGTCGAACAGAAGCTGTGGCTGCTGCGCGGCCTGCGCACCCGCCCGGGCGGCAGGCGCAAGCGGATCGTGTTCCGGTACCTGTCCGCGCCCATCGCGATCCTCGGCACCGACCGGGTGACCGGCATCGAGGTCGGCCGCACCGACCTCGTCATCGATCGGGACGGACGCGTCCGCGCGGTCGCGACGGGGGAGTCCGATCGGTTCGACGCGGGCCTGGTGCTCACCTCGGTCGGCTACCGCGGCGTTCCGGTGCCAGGTCTGCCGTTCGACGAGAGCGCGGGCGTGATTCCGAACCAGGACGGGCGGGTGCTGGACCGCGTAGGCGGCGCGGTGCTGCCGGGAAGTTACGTCACCGGCTGGATCAAGCGCGGTCCCACCGGCTTCATCGGCACCAACAAGTCCTGCGCACAGGAGACGGTGCGGCAGCTCGCCGCGGACTTCAACGCCGGTCGGCTGCCCGAACCCGCAGGCACCGCGGCGGAGTTCGACCGCCTGGTGCGTCGGCGCAGGCCCGCGGTCCGCGCCGTCGGGGCAGTCATCGCTCGCCCGAGCCGCATCCGCCGTCTGCTGACCCGCAGCTGACCGAAGTCCGCCTCGAGGTACCGCCACCGCCGGTACTTCGAGGTCCCACATCGTGGTATTTCGCTTCGAGCGTCCGCTGTTTCGGACACCGGCCCCCGTGATGAGGGCGTGGACCAGGTGTCCGGCCCTTCGGCGCTCGCGGCGACCGAACCCGGATGGTCAGCGCGCGGTGAACCCGCCGTCGACGGCCAGCGCCGCACCGGTGACGAAGCTCGCCTCGCGGCTGAGCAGGTACGCGCAGAACGACGCGATCTCCTCCGGCGTACTGATCCGGCCCAGCGGGTGCAGCGCGGCGATGGTCGCCACACCTTCTGGCGTCGCACCCATCGAATTCCGGAACGCCGGTGTGTCCACCGCCCCGGACACCAGTGCGTTGACCCGAATGCCCTTGTCGGCAGCCTCCAGCGCCGCCGCCCTGGTCAGCCCGACCACGCCGTGCTTGGCCGCCACATACGGCGCCACCGAGCCCATTCCGACCACACCGAGATTCGACGCGTTGTTCAGGATCGCCCCGCCGCCAGAGGCGACCAGCGCGGGAACCTGGTGCCGCAGGCCGTAGTACACACTGGTGAGGTTGAGCTCCAGGTCGGCGCGCCAGCCCGGCTCCTCGATCTCTTCGATCGGCCCGAACGCGTGCACGGCGCCCGCATTGTTGAATGCCGCGTCCAGACGGCCGTATTCGGACAGCGCCGCCTGGGTCAGACGCGCCACGTCCTGCTCCACCGTGACATCGGTCGGAACGAACAGCGCCCGGCCACCGGCCACGCGGATGTCGGCGGCCACCTGTTCGCCCGCGTCCTTGCCACGCGCGCCGAGCACGACCGCAGCGCCTTCGCTCGCGACCCGCATCGCCACCGCCTTGCCCACCCCCGAGCTGGCGCCGGTGATCAGGACGACCTGCTCGGCGAACCGTGTTCCCATCTCTCCACTCCCTTTCCATTCGCGCGATCTCACCTCGTGCGGTGGGTCGCGCTGTCGAGTAAAGCTGGCGGAAGCGGCCGGGGCTGGCGTATATCGGACTTCGAGTTTGACGTGTCAATTAATTGCTCCGGCGCGGCCGTTTCACGAAATCCCCAGCGTCGGCAATGATTTGGCTACCGACCGGTAGGTGTTGATCATGCGGTGTGGTTCGAGGCGGGAAAGCCGTCCTTCGGTTTGGTTGGGGGTGCGATATCTCAATCGCTGTAAGGTAGCGGAAACGTGCGGCGCGCAGTCGAATTGACGTGTCCAGGGTGCTGAACGCATGATCTTCGATGCTTCTACCTGGTGGTTTGAACGACCATGGCGATCGGCGAAACGCTGCATATCAATTACGCATACGTATTGACCCGAAGCGGCTAACCTGTAGTCGCTGTTTGGAAGACGACCGCGGCCACATGGTTAGGCTATGTGATGGACGTGGTCACGGTGCGTTGACGGGATAGCAGATGACCACAGGTCTGGGTTTCAGCATCGGTGCAGTGAACTCCGTGACGGCTTCGGTCACCGGAGAGCGCACTCGTCCCGTGGTGCGTTCGCGGCGCACCGCCGTGACGTTCGACAGCGCGGGTGGACTCCGGATCGGCGGAGTTCCCCAATTCACCGTGGCGGTCAAGGATTTCGCCGATCTGAGCCGCGACCCGGATCCCGTGATCGTAGGGGGCCGCATCTGGTCGCCCGCCAACCTCGTCGCCGCGGTGGTGAACGAACTGCGCGCGGCCGAGCCCGGCGCATGTGCGTCCGGCGTCATAGCGACCTATCCGGCAAGCTATTCCGACAAGCAGGTCGCGCTGCTACGCCAGGCGCTGGACCTATCCGGGGGCGGCGACGTGCTGCTGGTGCCCGAACCGGTGGCGGCGGCCGAATGGTTGGAACATGAGTACGGCCCCCTGGAGTCGAGCTTCGTCCTGGTCTACGACCTCGGTGGCACCAGCCTCGACGTGACCGTCGTGCGTGTCGGCCCGGATTGGGACAACCATCCGATGATCGGAAAGCCGGTACGCTCCTACGATTTCGGTGGCAGGCCGCTGGGATCGATGATCGCGCGGTACGCCCCGACCGTCACGCCCCGGTCCGCGGGCTTGTCGATGACGTCGATCGTCGACATCGACGGGCTGCGCACCGCACATGTGTACGACTCGCTCGAGGTGGTCCGTGCCTGCGTCCGGGAGGCAGGGATCACGATGTCCGACATCGGTCGTGTCCTCCTGGTCGGTGGTGCGTCCCGGCCCGCCGAAGTGGCGCGCACGCTCGCCGAACTCGGCCGACCCGTGGTGATTTCGGCCGACCCCGGGCAGACTGTCGCAGCAGGCGCGGCCCTCATGGCGGCGCGGACCATGGCACTCGGCGCATCTGGCGGTCGGGTCGTCACGCCGCGCGTAGCCGTGTTCTCCAGCGCCGCTGTGGTTTCGGCGGTCGCCATGTCGGCCGTCACCGTTTTCGGCGGTCCCACGGTGCCTGAGCTGTCGCCGATGCTCGACCGCTTACCGGATATCGACGCGCCGACCGACGCCCTGCTGTACGACGCGCGGGGCGAGGCCGCCGAGGCATGGTCCCGGATGGCCGCCCCCGTGCGATGGAACTCAGGGCAGGTGATGCCCTCGTTCCTTTCACCGCGAACCTCCGCGTACAGCCGGTTCATCAAGCCGGCTCCTCGTAGCACGACGTATGGCCCTTCGATGTCCAACTCTCCGAGCGGCTCGCATCGGGAACCTCGAACCTGCTGCGGGCCGGAGGGATCCCGAGGCGGGACATACTCCAACCCGGCCTACTTCGTGAACCCGCTGCCGTTCGGTCCTTTCGTCCACCGCGTCCCCAAAGTCCCCGATCAGCCGCCCGTGCCTGCTCAGCCGCCCGCGGCGGGTACCGAGACGTCTACCGCACCGTCTGCGGGGGTGCCGGTCCCGGCACCAGGCGCGACCGCGCCAGCGCCCCAGCCAGGTTCGAGACCTCCGGTCCCGAATCCCGGGTCCAACCCGACCGTTCCCGGCGCGACAACGCCGGGCCATTCGACCGACGCTCCCTCCACCGGGGGTGTGTCCGACACTCCGACATCCGGAACGCATGGTGGAAACCAGGGCCACTCCTCCGGCACGACCTCACCGGGCGACGCCTCCTCTGGCGCTTCGACCGGTGGCACGTCGCCGGAAACGGCTGATGGAACCTCTACCGGCGCAGCGTCTTCGGGCAACAGTGCCTCCGGCGGCACCGCCTCCGGAGGTTCCTCGACAGGCGGTTCCTCCTCGGACAGTTCTGCTGGTAGTCCCGCGGGTGCGTCGTCAGGTGGTTCCACAGGGGGTGCGTCGACCGGTGGCTCTGGGCGTCCTTCTTCCGGTGACGGGTCGTCGGCCGGAAACTCGTCGGGGACTTCGTCTTCCGGTGGTGCGGCGGGGCGTCCTGGCGCGGGTGGGGCGTCGGGTGGTGCGTCCTCCGGTGGTCATCCAGGGGGTGCGTCGACCGGTGGCTCTGGGCGTCCTTCTTCCGGTGACGGGTCGTCGGCCGGAAACTCGTCGGGGACTTCGTCTTCCGGTGGTGCGGCGGGGCGTCCTGGCGTGGGTGGGGGGTCCGGTGGTGCGTCCTCCGGTGCTTATCCAGGGGGTGCGTCGACCGGTGGCTCTACGTCGGGTGGTGGCTCTGGGCGTCCGTCTTCCAGTGGTGGGTCGCCGGCCGGAAACTCGTCGGGCGCTTCGTCTCCCGGTGGTTCCGCGGGCCGTTTCGGCTCGGGCGGAGGGCCGACGTCCGGCGGTTCTTCGTCCGGTGGCGTCGGGGGTTCCGGCGGGAGTGGAGCTCGCGGTCGTTAGCCCCTGGCTGTGTCGGCGCCGAATCCTCGGGCGCAAGTGGAGATCTCGGTGCTGTTGATCGGCTGACGAGTGCGGGGCTACGGAGGCACAATGGGCTGGTGGTATCCGGGGGACCCCAGCTGATCGCGCTGGACGTGGATGGGACGCTGCTGGACACCGGGACGCCGGTCAGTACGCGCGTGATCGCTGCGGTGCGCGGGGCCGTCGAGGCAGGCGCGCATGTCGTGGTGACAACCGGGCGCACCCTGCTGACGACGCGTTCCGTGCTCACCGAGCTCGGGCTGAACGAAGGCCACGCGCTGTGCTCGAACGGGGCGGTGCACATCGACGTGGCGAAGGGCGAGCCGGTCGCAGTGCAGACCTTCGACCCAGCACCGGCCGTCACCGCGTTGCGTGCGCTGTTCCCGGAAATGATCTTCGCCGTGGAGAAGGTCGGGATCGGAACCTGGGCCACCGGCATCAGTCCGGGCGAATTCTCGATCGGGGAGTACCTGCTCGTCGACCATCACGCGTTGAGCAGCGAACCCACCCCGCGGCTGAACGGCTGGTGGCCCGACGGTTCGCTGGCGGAGATGCTCCGTGCGCTGCGCACCCTCCAGGTGCCGGGAGCGAGCTGGGTACATGGTGAGTTCGGCCCGTGGCTGACCGTCTGCCGCCGGGGTGTGTCCAAGGGCTGGGCGCTGGAGCGGCTGCGCACATCCCTCGGCATTCCGCACGAGGCGACCCTGGCCATCGGCGACGGCTACAACGACCGCGAGATGCTCCGTTGGGCAGCGCATTCCGTGGCGATGGCGAATGCCCCCGCAGAGGTGCGGAGCCTCGCAAACGAGGTCACCGACCACGTACTCGAGGACGGCGTCGCGACCGTCCTGGAGCGCTGGTTTCACGCCTGACGTGGTCGTCCTTTCGGCATGGTTACGCCGATCGCTGTCGGAGTGGTGAAACCACGGCTCGCGCAGGGCATTCGCGAACTGGCACGACGTTCTACGGCGTCCCCGTCGCCTGGCTCAGGCCAGGTCGATCCGGACCGCGATCGGCGTAGTCGGCTGTAGCGAACCGTCGGTGGGTTCGGTGGTGATCACGACGAACGCGGTGTCGTCGCGCAGGTCGGCCACCTGCTCGGTGCGCATGCCCTCGGTGTGCATCATTCCGGCCGACCGCGGTGCGCCCGTGTTAGGGATCAGCCACAGCTGGTAGCCGTGTTCGCGGTCCAGCGCGGGCAGGCCGACGGCAGAGACGACCATCTTGCCCACGCTGTGCGACAGCAGCGCTGTTGCCGAGCCGCCCTCGGCCACCACAGTTCCCTTGCGGGTTACGGTATCGGCCGCCCTGCCCACCTGCTCTGTCGCGACGGTCGCGTCGCCGTGGGCGGCCCGATCGACCAGCGCGAACCCGGTGATCGCCACGAGCGCGACCGCCACCGCCGTCGCGATGCCGATCACGACTCGGGTCGCCCACGGGTGGCGGGCGGGCAGCGGTGCGCTGTCGTCCTCCCCGAACAGCTCCAGCG
The DNA here is from genome assembly GCF_052114905.1 of Nocardia sp. 2TAF39. Classification (NCBI taxonomy): domain Bacteria; kingdom Bacillati; phylum Actinomycetota; class Actinomycetes; order Mycobacteriales; family Nocardiaceae; genus Nocardia; species Nocardia sp. 2TAF39. The sequence continues at coordinate 163,250 of NZ_JBFRFQ010000003.1, read as the reverse complement.
GCGGCAGGATGCTCGTGTGGCCGAGCGCGTCGGGTCGGCGCAGGATGTCGGCGGGGCCGAACGCGTCGAGCGGTGGCATGATCCGGGTCGAGTCCAGCTCGTCCCGTCCGTCGGCGGGCAACTCCCCGCGTGTGCCGATATCGGCGAGCGCCCGGTCCGATGTGGACTCGTCGTCCCCCTGGACTGTGTCCGGGGTGTTTGCTGTGCCGGTGACGCCATCGGCGCCAGAGGCGCCGTGTACTACTCGGGCGCGGATGACCATACGGTGTCCTTCCAAGCCTGACCAAGCCGGATGCCGTCTGTGCAGCGACGGCGGGTGTGCGGCCGATCATATGACGCAGATCGCACCGCAACCACATGGTTACCCGGCGCGCCGCCGATGTCGTCCCACCTGAAATGGTGTCGCGGTGCGGGCGGTCGGTTGGGAAACGTTGCGGGGCACGGCGTCCGCAAACGAATACCCGCCCAGCAGCCCGCGGCCGCGGCTCGGGTTACGCCGGGCCGGTTTCGGCGAGGATCTCGAGGTAGTGCGGGTTCGTCATCAGGCCGAGGACGTTGCCGAACGGGTCGACTACCGAGGCGGTCGAGAAACCCGTGCCGGCGCCGCGTTCGGTGATGGGGTCGTATTCTTTCGCGCCGAGTTCGAGCAGCCGGTCGACCGTTGCCCGCAGATCGTCGACATGCCAGTTGATGATGGCGCCGCCCGGCTCGTTGCGCGCACCCGCCGGGGCGTAGGCCCGGTTCACGATGCCGAATTCGTGTTGGTAGTCGCCGATGCGGAACTCGTAGTAGCCGTTGGGGACGTGGAAGTAGGGCTCGACGCCCAGGAACTCGGTGTACCAGTCCTTCGCGGCCTCCAGGTCGTCGGCGTAAAAGGTGCTCGTCGCCATTCCTCGCAGCATGTCGGATCTCCTTCGGTGTGCTCGTTCGCGCTTGTGAAACCATCATCCACCTTGAAGTGCTCACCGAATGAGCACTTTTATCGGCAGAATTGTGTGCATGCGAGCGGACAGATTGGTGGCGATCCTGCTGATGATGCAGACGCGCGGACGGGTGACCGCCGCGCAGGTCGCCGCGGAACTCGAGACCTCGGTGGCCACCGCGCGCCGCGATCTCGAGGCGCTGTCGGCGGCCGGTGTGCCGGTGTACCCGCAGCCCGGTCGCGGCGGTGGCTGGACGCTGGTCGGCGGTGCGCGCACCGACCTGAGCGGGTTGACCGCGGGGGAGGCGCGTGCGTTGTTCCTGCTGGCAGGTCCGTCCGCGGGCGCGGTGCCGGAGGTGAAATCAGCGCTGCGCAAACTGGTCCGGGCGCTGCCGCAACCCTTTCGCGGAGACGCGGAGGCGGCGGCCGACGCCATCGTGATCGACCAAGCCCGCTGGGGTGCGAACGACCGGCAGCTGCCGCCGGTCGTGACTTTGCTGCAGCGAGCGGTGGTGCAGCGCACCAAGGTTCGGCTGCACTACGCCGACCGGGCAGGCGAGCGCTCCGAGCGTCTCGTCGACCCCTGGGGCCTGGTCGACAAGGACGCCCTCTGGTATCTGGTGGCCGGAACCGAGCGTGGACAGCGAACCTTTCGGGTCGATCGCATCGCAGAGGTGATCCCGACCGACGAAAAGTCACACCGCCCCGATGATTTCGATCTCTCCGCCGCTTGGGAACAGGTGGTCGACGAGATGGAACAGCGCCGCGCGACCACCGCCGCGACTGTTCTCGTCCCCGAGCGCCTGCTGCCGATCCTGCGCGACCAGCAGGGCAGGAACTGCGTGGTGGACGGCCCCACCGACGACGGCCGCGTCCAGGTCCGCATCACCGCCCCGACCGCGTGGATGATCGCGCAGCAGCTGGCCGGATGGGGCGCCTCGCTCGAAGTCCTCGGTCCGCCCGACGTCCGTGTCGAACTGGCCCGCCTCGGCGCCGAACTGGTCGACCGCTACCGGCCCACCGCTGACGGCCGGACGAGCGGGACATGCTGACCTGACCACTCGCCGATCGCCATCAACCGGTCCCGCCTGAGGCGAGCGCGGCGTCCGCACCGAGCACGACGGGGGTCGGCGCGGCGCCGTGGTCAACGGCTCGTTCCAGGTCACGCCGAAGGCCGCGCTCGCTGAGCTCGGTGCAGGGCGCGCGTGCGCCCTGCACCGCTGGCCGCGATGCGAGTGGGACGTGGTGTCCTACTGAGAGAAGTCGCCGTCCTGCCCCACGCGACGTGCTCAGCGTGATGCTGGGATGTGGGCAGCCAAGGCGCGCAACATTTCCGAAGCCAGGGCGGTGTGGCCGCTGGTGGTGAGGTGGATGAGGTCGGCGCTCATCAGGTCGTGGCGCAGGCGCAGCGGGTAGTCCCAGAGGTCGAGCAGCAGGGCATCGCCGCGCCAAGGAGCAGGGCCACCTCGGCGAACGCACCACCGAGGTCATCGCGTTCGAACTGGACGCCGTCATCGCCGCCGCCAACACCGCCCGGCAGATGGGCGACGAATGGGTGTCGCCACCGCCCGTTCCATCGTGGAAAACCTGCTCGGCTGAGTTCTGTCACCCGGTTTCCGCCTGATCGGCGAATGCTTTTACCGGCATCAGGGTTCCCGCAGTTGGCCGGTACTGCCTCGGATTGCGTGGGTCTAATCGGCGAGTGGGTGGGATAGATAGCGAGATGCGGTGGGGGCGGGTTGCTCCGCTGTTTCGGTGATCCGCTGAAATCCCGCGGTCAGGCCGAGAGCGCGTGCGGCTCGGCGATCGCCGTGTAATAGCGGTCCAGGATGACGTCGGTGAGCGCCGGGTGCGGGCCGAGGACGTCGGCGTGGATCGCGTACGGCGCCGCGCCGACCAGGCGGTCGGTCAGCCGACCTGGGGCGAGGAACCATGGCGCGACGAAAACCCGGTCCGCGCCGTCGGCACGCAGTGCCGCAATGGCCTCGGCCACCGACGGTTCGGTGGTGGCGAAGCAGATCTCGGTACGCCATCCGGTGAGCGCGGCGAGCCGATCGGCCACCTCGGTGGTACGCGCATTGGCCGTGGCCGAGGACGAGCCGACCGCCGCGACCGCTATGCCGAGGCGACGATCCGCCAGGGGGTGCACGGCATCTCGCGCGGAGCAGGCGGCCAGGACGCGATCCCGCAGCGCGGCGATCAGTCCGATATCGGGGCCGAGTACGTCGGCCTGTGTCAGCCGCAGCTGTGGCTGACGGGCCCGGGCCGCATCGAGCAGACCGGGCAGGTCGACTCTGGCATGGAAGGCGCTGCCGAGCAGCAGCGGCGTCACCACCGCGTGCCTATGTCCCTGGGCCGCAACACCATCCACGACCTGCTCGACCGAGGGCGCGTTGAGATCGAGGAAGGCGAGTCGGACATCGATATCCGGGCGTGCGGCCGCGACGGCGGCGGCGACCGCCGACACCGTCGCCGCCGACCGCGGATCACGACTGCCGTGGGCCACCGCGATCAGCGCGGGCGGCTTCGAGGCGGTAACGCCGCCGGTCATGGCGGGCGGGTAGCCGAGCCAGGTGGTCGCATAACCCGATCGGGCGGTTACCTGGACCGCCGCGGCGCTGGATGGTGCCGTGCCGGACCCGCGCACGACCGGCGCGGCGCCGAAAGGGGCTTGCGTGGGCGGCATCTCAGGCTCCGGCGCCGACCTCGACCGCGGACAGCGCATCGCCGACCAATCCAGCGGCCAGCGTGTTGCCGCCGGACGGGTCGATCAGCAGGAAGCTGCCGGTGTGCCGGTTCACCCGGTAGTCGTCGGCCGCGATCGGCTCGGCGACCCGCACCGAGATGCGCCCGATATCGTTGAGCGCCAACGACTCCGGGTTCGGGTCGGCGGCCAGGCGCTGCTCGTCGAAGCGCTCCAGAAGCGTGCCGACGATCGCCTGGGTGGTCCGGGTGCCGTGTTTGAGCAGCAGGCGTCCGCCGGGGCGCAACGGCTTGTCGCCCAGCCAGCAGACCGTCGCGTCGAACGTGTCGATGGGCTCCGGCGCGTCGGCGACCGAGGCGATGATGTCGCCGCGCGAGACGTCGACATCGTCGGCCAGGATCAGCGTGACACTGCGGCCGGTCTGCGCCACCGCGAGCTCGCCGTCCGGGGTGTCGATTCGCTCGACGGTTGTGCGGATACCGGAGGGCAGCACGACGACCTCGTCGCCCGGCGCGACCGTGCCCGCCGCGATCTGTCCCGCGTAGCCGCGGTAGTCCGGGTATTCGGAGGTGCGCGGCCGGATCACATACTGCACCGGGAACCGCAGTCCGAGTGAGTGATTGCCGGTACTGTCCGCGTCGACCGGTACCGACTCCAGATGCTCGATCAGCGAGGGACCGCTGTAGTACTGGGTGTTGTCCGAGCGGGTGGCGATGTTGTCGCCGTGCAGCGCCGATACCGGGATCTCCAGCACGTCGTCACTCGTCCAGCCCAACCTGCCGGTGAGTTCGGTGAACTCCGCGGAGATGTCGGCGAACACGGTGGCGGCGTCGTCGACCAAGTCGATCTTGTTCACCGCGAGCACCAGCTTCGGCACGCCGAGCAGCGCGAGCACCGCGGCGTGCCGGCGGGTCTGCTCGATGACGCCCTTGCGCGCGTCGACAAGTAGAATCACCAGCTGCGCGGTGGACGCGCCGGATACGGTGTTGCGGGTGTACTGCACGTGCCCGGGGGTGTCCGCGAGCACGAAAGAGCGCCGCGGCGTAGCGAAGTAGCGATAGGCGACGTCGATGGTGATGCCCTGTTCGCGTTCCGCGCGCAGTCCATCCACGAGCAGCGAAAGATCCGGTGTGGCAAGACCTTTGTCCACCGACGCGCGCGTGACGGCATCGATCTGATCGGCCAGTACGGATTTCGTGTCGTAGAGCAGGCGTCCGACCAGAGTGGACTTGCCGTCGTCGACAGAACCGGCGGTGGCCAGCCTCAATAGGTCGGACATGTCAGAAATAACCCTCTCGTTTGCGGTCTTCCATCGCGGCCTCCGACACTCGGTCGTCCCCACGGGTCGCGCCGCGTTCGGTCAGTCGAGACGCGGCGACCTCGGCGAGGATCGCGTCATTGTCGGCCGCGTCGGAAAGAATGGCGCCGGTGGACGATCCGTCACCGACGGTGCGGTAGCGCACCGACCTGGTCTCCAGCACCTCGCCGTCGCGCGGGCCGCCCCACACGCCCGGCGTCATCCACATGCCGTCGCGCTGGTACACCGGCCGCTCGTGCGCGTAGTAGATACTCGCCAGATCGATGTCCTCGCGGGCGATGTAGCGCCAGATGTCCAGCTCGGTCCAGTTGCTCAGCGGGAATACGCGCACATGTTCGCCCGGCGCGTGCCGCCCGTTGTAGAGGTTCCACAGCTCCGGGCGCTGCCGCTTCGGGTCCCACTGTCCGAACGCGTTGCGCAGCGAGAAGATCCGCTCCTTGGCGCGCGAGCGCTCCTCGTCGCGACGGCCGCCGCCGAACACGGCGTCGAAGCGGTTCTCGCTGATCGCGTCCAGCAGCGGGACGGTCTGCAGCGGGTTGCGGATGCCGTCGGGACGCTCGGTGAGCCGCCCGTCGGCCAGATAGTCTTCCACCTTCGCCACGTACAGGCGCAGGCCGTAGCGCTCGACCACCTTGTCCCGGAACTGGAGCACCTCGGGGAGGTTGTGCCCGGTGTCCACGTGCAGCAGCGCGAATGGCAGCGGCGCGGGCCAGAAGGCCTTGAGCGCTAGATGCAGCAGCACAGTGGAGTCCTTGCCGCCGGAGAACAGGATCACCGGCCGCTCGAACTCGCCCGCCACCTCGCGGAAGACGTGGATGGACTCGGACTCCAGCGCGGCAAGCGTGTCGAATTCGCTGATGCCGAGGGAACGTTCGCTTCGGATGGTTTCGGTCATGCTGTGTCCTTCTCTGCATGCCCCGGGGGCCTCGCGTGGTTACGCACGCTGCCTCCTTCGGGCCCTGACTCGGTCATGCGGTGTCTTTCTCTGCATGCCCGAGGGGCCCTGCGTGGTTACGCACGCTGCCTCCTTCGGGCCCTGACTCGGTCATGCGGTGTCTTTCTCTGCATGCCCGAGGGGCCCTGCGTGGTTACGCACGCTGCCTCCTTCGGGCCCTGACTCGGTCATGCGGTGTGCAACCCGCATTCGGTCTTGGCGAGGCCAGCCCAACGGCCGCTTCGCGGATCGGATCCCGGCTCCGGCTTCCGTGTGCACGGAGCGCAGCCGATGGACGGATATCCCTCCTCCACCAGGGGATTGACGAGGATGCCGTGCTGCTCGATAAAGTCCTGCATCTCGTCGTCGGACCACAGCGCGATCGGGTTGATCTTCACCAGTCCGAACGCCTCGTCGAACGAGATGAGCGGCGCGTTCGCCCGCGTCGGCGCCTCGACCCGGCGGATGCCGGTGACCCAGGCGTTGTAGCCGGCGAGCGAGTTCTGTAACGGGACGACCTTGCGCAACCGGCAGCACTCGTTCGGCTCGCGGGCGAACAAATTCTTGCCCAGCAGGCGGTCCTGTTCGGCAACAGTGTGTTCGGGGCGGACGTTGATCACGTTCACCCCGTACACCGCCTCTACCGCGTCCCTCGTACCGATGGTCTCGGCGAAGTGGTAGCCGGTGTCCAGGAACAGCACGTCCACACCGGAGCGGACCTCGGCGGCCAGCTGCACCAGCACGCCGTCCTGCATGTTGGAGGCGACGATGTAGCTCGCACCGAAGGTGTCCTCGGTCCACTGCAGGAGTTCGCTCGCCGAGGCGCCGTCGAGCTCGGCCGCGCCGCGTGCGGCGATGGCTCGTAGCTCGTCCTCGGACAGCTTTTCCGCGAGTTGGGTTGTCACAATTGATCTCCCGTCGAGACTTATTTCAAGTCGGCTTCGTCGGCGCGAACCGCCCACTGGGCGAATCGCTCGCCGTCCTCGCGGTGCTTGACGAAGTTGCGCACCACCCGCTCGATGTAGTCACCGAGTTCGCCGCTGGTCACCTTGTGCTGGCGCAGCTTGCGCCCGAAGGCGCTGTCGAAGCCGAGGCTGCCACCGAGGTGAACCTGGAAACCCTCCACGTGATTCCCGGTGCCGTCGTCGACGAGCTGGCCCTTGAATCCGATGTCGGCGATCTGCGACCGGGCGCACGAGTTCGGGCAACCGTTGATGTTGATGGTGATCGGGACGTCCAACTGCGCGTTGAGATCCGCGAGCCGCTCCTCCAGCTCGGGCACCAGCACCTGGGACCGCTTGCGGGTCTCGGCGAAGGAGAGCTTGCAGAACTCGATGCCGGAGCAGGCCATCAGGTTCCGCCGCCACAGCGACGGGCGGGCCTGCAACCCGAGCGGTTCCAGCTCGTCGATCAGCGCGTCGACCTTGTCGTCGGCGACATCGAGCACGATCAGCTTCTGGTAGGGGGTGAACCGGATGCGGTCGGAGCCGAATCGCTCCGCCGCGTCGGCGACCTTGGTCAGGACGGTGCCCGACACCCGACCCGCGATGGGGGAGAAGCCGACGGCGTTGAGCCCATTGCGCAGCTTCTGCACGCCGACGTGGTCGATCGGCTTGGTCGGCTGCTCCGGCGCGGGGCCGTCGATCAGCTTGCGCTTCAAGAACTCGTCCTCGAGCACCTGACGGAATTTCTCGATGCCCCAGTCCTTGACCAGGAACTTCAGCCGCGCCTTGGTGCGGAGGCGGCGGTAGCCGTAGTCGCGGAAGAGCGAGACCACGGCCTCCCACACGTCGGGGACCTCCGCCAGCGGCACCCACACACCGACCCGCTGCGCCAGCATCGGGTTGGTGGACAGCCCGCCGCCGACCCACAGGTCCAGACCGGGGCCGTGCTCCGGGTGGACCACGCCCACGAATGCGACGTCGTTGATCTCGTGCACCACGTCCTGCTGGCCGGAGATCGCGGTCTTGAACTTGCGCGGCAGGTTGGAGTACTCCTTCTTGCCGATGTAGCGGTGCACGATCTCGTCGATCGCTGGCGTCGGATCGAGGATCTCGTTCAGCGATTCGCCGGCCAGTGGGGAACCGAGCACCACGCGCGGGCAGTCGCCGCACGCCTCGGTGGTCTTCAGACCGACCGCCTCGATCCGCTTCCAGATCTCGGGGACGTTCTCCACCTCGATCCAGTGGTACTGCACGTTCTCGCGGTCGGAGAGGTCGGCGGTGTCGCGGGCGAACTCGGTGGAGATCTGGCCGAGGGTGCGCAGCTGCGCGACATTCAGCGCGCCCGCGTCACAGCGGATGCGCATCATGAAGTACTTGGCCTCGAGCAGGTCGATGTTCTCGTCGCCGGTCCAGCTACCGTCGTAGCCCTGCTCGCGCTGGGTGTAGAGACCCCACCAGCGGAACCGCCCACGCAGGTCACCCTTGTCGATGCTGTCGAAGCCGGTCTTGGCGTAGATGTTCTCGATCCGCGCGCGGACGTTGAGCGGGTTGTCGTCCTTCTTGGACTGCTCGTTCGGGTTCAACGGCTCGCGGTAACCCAGCGCCCACTGGCCCTCGGCCTTGCGACGCACGGGTTTGCCGGTGCGGGCGCGTGGCCCGGCGGAGGCCGCTGGACGCGGGCGGTCCGGGCGGACGCGGCGTTCGGAGGCGGGGCGTTCGGGGCGCGCGTGGTGCCCCGGCCGGGGTTCGGGCTGTTCGGTCGGACCGGCGCCGGTGCTCGACGTCATAGGGTCGCTCCTGCGGGGTGGGTGGTACATCCGTCGTGAGGGCGTGAGGGGCTGACTCACGCCTGCGGTGTCAGCGGGCCGATGAAGTCGGTCTCGGGAATCGCCGGGGAGACCCGGACTGTGGCGCCGCTCGAGCTACCGGAGGGAACCGGGCAGACAGCAGGCGCTACATACGCGCTTGTAGTCGACGTGGCGACGTGCCACAAGCCGTACTCCCAAAACGCGCATGGGGGCCATTGTGCCACGTCAGCAATGGCCTCCCGACCCCGCGGCCATATTTTCCGCAATTTCGAGGGAAATTCCCTGGACTGCCGACCTGATTTGTGACGGCAGTCATAGTTCCTGTGCCGAACGAGGCTCGTGATAGGTCCGGTGGTCTGCTGTGACGCCGCGCACGCCGTTTGACCTGAAGCATGCTCGAGGTAGCAGGCTCTGCGCCATGAGTAGTTCAGTCGCCGATACAGACGCCATCCGGGCGGTGGCCGCCACCGTGTACCACGGGCCGGCCAGCGGTGCGGACACGGCGACGTTCACACTGGATAGGTGACTTCTTCCGCCGTCGCCCCCTCGAGCGCCGACCGCTCCGCGCCGGTGCTGCGTGATTTCGGACGTGGGCCGTTCGGCGTCTACGTGCACGTTCCGTTCTGCGCTACGCGGTGCGGATACTGCGACTTCAACACCTATACCGCGGGTGAGCTCGGCACGTCGGCGTCGCCGCAGTCCTGGCTGGACGCGCTGCGTGGGGAGTTGGCCACGGCCGCGCGGGAGTTCGCGGCGTTGCCGACCTCGACCCCGGAAGTGGCCACGATCTTCGTCGGCGGAGGGACACCCTCTCTGCTGGGCGGCGACGGGCTCGCCGCGGTGCTCGCCGCGGTGCGCGGCGAATTCACCCTCGCCGCCGACGCCGAGGTCACCACGGAGTCCAATCCGGAATCCACCTCGCCGGAATTGTTCGAGCGCATCCGGGACGCCGGGTTTACTCGGGTCTCATTGGGCATGCAGTCCGCCGCGGCGCACGTGTTGAGGGTGCTCGACCGGACGCACACCCCCGGTCGCGCGGTCGCTGCCGCCCGCGAGGCGCGCGCCGCCGGCTTCGAGCACGTCAACCTGGACCTGATCTACGGGACGCCGGGCGAGACCGACGCCGATCTCGACGCCAGCCTGGACGCGGTGCTCGGCGCGGGCGTCGATCACGTCTCGGCCTACTCACTGATCGTGGAGGACGGCACCGCCCTGGCGCGTCGGGTGCGCCGCGGCGAACTGCCCGCGCCCGACGACGATGTGCTCGCCGCGCGCTATGAACGCATCGATGCCCGGCTCGGCGCGGCCGGGCTGGGCTGGTATGAGGTATCGAACTGGGCCGCTGGCGACGGAGCGGTCTGCCGACACAACCTCGGCTACTGGGACGGCGGTGACTGGCTCGGCGCGGGGCCCGGCGCGCACAGTCACGTGGGGGGAGTGCGCTGGTGGAACGTGAAACACCCGGCACGCTATGCGGACCGGGTCGCCGAGGGCGGGTTGCCGGCGGGGGGCTGGGAGGCGCTCGGTGCCGACGAGCGTTATCTGGAGCGCGTCATGCTCGCTGTCCGGCTGCGTACTGGTCTGCCGCTGGCCGAACTCGACGCGTCCGGGACGGTCGCGGTGGATCGGGTCGTGGCCGATGGTCTCGCGTACCGGTCGGGTGATCATCGGCTGGTGCTCACCGATCGCGGTCGGCTGCTCGCCGACGGTGTGGTCCGAGAGCTGCTGAGCTAGCCGTACCGGCCATGGACGTTGATGCGGCGTGGGCGGCTGACCCGGCGAAGACCTCCGGGTGAAGTTCGGGGCGCCGCCGACGAGATTCGAACTCGCATAACGACGTTCCGTGCGGTCGCGTGCCGCGCCGAGCGCCCGGCCCGGTGCCAGGATTCGGCGATTCGACGAAGTGCCCGTTCGGTTCGGGTATCGCGGCGCTGGCGAGCCTTGTAGGCTTCGACCAACCCTCAAGGAGACTCATGGCGTCGGCACGACACATCACCCTTATCCATGAACCGGGCGAGTTCGCTGAGGCGAGGAAAGCGGAGAAAGCGGAGAACGCGCGCCAGAGCGCCGTCGCTGCCCGCACCGTCGCCAGCTACGCGGAGAACGCCGCCGACTGCCAGTCATTACTGGCGATGCTCGGCCTCGACGCCCTCGCGGGCAAGCACGCGAAGGTCTGCGATCGCGGCTAGTTCGCGGCTACGGCTCGCCCTCGGCCGTCGCGACCCGCCGCCATTCCCGGGGCGAGAGCCCGTAGGCGGTGCGGAAGCGCCGGGCGAAATGTGACGGATCGCGAAAGCCCCAGCGCCGCGCGATCATCGCGATCGTCCGGTGCATATGTTCCGGCCTGGTCAGATCCGTGCGCACCCGGTCGAGCCGCTGGCTGATGATCCACTGTTCGAGGCTGTACTCCGCGTTCGCGCAGATCTTGTACAGCTGCCGGACCGACATGCTGTGTGCCCCGGCGATCTGTTCCGCGCCGAGGTCGGGATCGGCCAGGTTGCGCCGCACGTAGGCGCGAATCCGAGACAGCTGGATATCCGAGGGGATTACGGCGCCGTTGCCGTCGTCGCTTCCTGCCGACAACAGCAGCCCCCGGATCAATTCGATACTGGCACAACCGGACAGCGCGGCCGCAGGGTCGGCGCTGAGCGCGTCGCCGTCGGTGGTCAGCTGAACGATGTGGTTGGCCACCAGCCGATAGTGCGGGCTGTCCTGTACCCGGATCGCGGCCTGCCGGATCAGCTCGGCAGGCAGGCCGAGCTGGTCGAGCGGCACGTGCAGGCAGGTTGATGTGCCCTCGCCGTGCCAACTGAAGTCGTAGGGTGCGTTCAGGTCCATGACGTGCAGTTCGCCCGGCCGAACGGTGCGCTGGACGCCGCCCTGCTCATACCGCCCGTCGCCCGCCTGCTGCACGGCGACGGCCAGCACCGGCGCTGGTGAGGTACGCACTTGCTTCGGCGTGCGGATCAGCTGGATGCCGGTGGTGCGCGCGCGGAAGATGCTCGCCTCGCCGAACTGCCACACGTCGAATGTGGCGTGCACACCCTCCGCCGGCGGATCCAGAACGACGTGGGACGGGACCGACGCCTCCTGCATCGCGGCAGCCACCGCGTCCACCCGCTCATGGGGCGCGATGGTGTCCGAATTGAACACGACCGTCATGGCAGCCTCCGTCGCAATGGGACAGATCCGGCAATCGTCGCACGTCCAAGGCCGATCGGGTCGTGCATTCTCAGCCGAGGATCGTGCACGGACAGTCATTTTTCCGGCCACCGCCCGTCATACGCTGTCGAACGGAGTTCCACGTCGGTGGATTCCTGTTCGCCCGAGGAGGCCAGGTGTCGCGACCGCAATCACGCCCGGTGGTGTTCATTCATGGCTTGTGGATGCACAGCAGCAGCTGGGCGTCCTGGCTCGAACTGTTCGACAGCGCCGGCTACCAGGCGTCGGCCCCGGGGTGGCCTGGCGACGGTGCGACGCCGGAGGCGACCAGGAAGGATCCCGCGGCGCTGAACAACCGCGGCATCGCCGAGGCCACCGATCACTATGCGGAGTTCATCTCCACGCTGCCGATGCCGCCGGTCGTCATCGGGCATTCCTTCGGGGGGCTGATCGCGCAGAAACTGCTCGGCACCGGGTTTGCCAGCGCGTGTGTGGCGATAGCGCCCGCGCAGTTCAAAGGGGTGCTGACGCTGCCGCTCGTGCAGCTGCGCAACGTACTGCCGGTCCTCGGCCGCCCGTGGCTGCGCACCAAGACGTGGTCGCACACCGCCGAGAGCTATCACCGCGCCTTCGCCAACGCTGTGTCCCGTGCGGAATCCGACCAGCTTTTCGCCGACTACGCCATCCCGGCGCCGGGACGGCCGCTGTTCCAGGCGGGTCCGGCCAATTTCGTGCCGCGCAGCGAAGCGACGGTGGACACGCGTAGTGAGCGAGGGCCCCTGCTGATGTTCGCGGGCGGGCTCGACCGGACCGTCCCGGAGGCCACCGTGCGGTCGGCCTACCGGATCCAGCGCCGCAATCCGGCGGTGACCGAACTCGCGGTGTTCGCGGATCGCGGGCATTCCATGCCCGCCGACCACGGCTGGCGCGAACTCGCCGACACCGCGTTGGAATTCCTCGCCAGGAACCTGCCGGCAGTGCCCGGTGCGGTGTAGTCCGTCCATCCGTTCCAAACAGAAGGAGTTTCCGCATGCCGACGATCACGACCACCGATGGTGTCGAGATCTACTACAAGGACTGGGGTACCGGACGTCCCGTGGTGTTCAGCCACGGCTGGCCGCTGAACGGCGATGCCTGGGACAACCAGATGAACCTGGTGGCGAGCAACGGCTACCGTGCCATCGCGCACGATCGCCGCGGTCACGGCCGCTCCGGCCAGGTGTGGGACGGGCACGACATGGACCACTACGCCGACGATCTCGCCGCAGTGATCAACGAGCTCGAGCTCACCGACGCGGTGTTGGTGGGGCATTCGACCGGTGGCGGCGAGGTCACCAGGTACCTGTCCAGGCACGGCACCGCCCGGGTCACGAAAGCTGTTCTGCTCGGCGCGGTTCCGCCGCTGATGCTGCGAACCGACGCCAATCCGGATGGGCTGCCGATCGACGTCTTCGACGGGATTCGAGCCGGTGTCGCCGCTGACCGATCGCAGTTCTACCAAGATCTCACCGCTGCCTTCTACGGCGCCAACCGCGAGGGATCGACTGTCTCGCAAGGGCTTCGGGATCACTTCTGGTTGATGGGCATGCAGGTCGGGCTCAAGGGAGCACTCGACTGCATCAAGGCGTTCTCCGAGACCGATTTCACCGCGGAGCTGCCCAATATCGACATACCGGTTCTGGTCGCACACGGTGACGACGATCAGATCGTCCCGTTCGTTGCCTCCGCCCCCAAAACCGCGAACCTGCTCCCGCGGGGTCAGCTCAAAGTGTATCCGGGTGCGCCGCATGGACTCTGCGGCGACTACGAACAGGCATTCAACGCCGACCTGCTCGACTTCCTGACGAGCTGAGAAGGGCGGAAACTCGATGAAGCGCAGACATACCGTGCGCGGCGTCTTGGCCGCGCTCGCCCTCGCGCTCGCCACTGTGTCCGCAGGGCCCGCACAGGCGGCGCGACTGTCGACCATCGTCCTCGTCCACGGCGCCTTCGCCGATACCACCAGCTGGGATGGTGTCGCCGCCCTGCTGCGCGACCGCGGCTATCCCGTGGTGACGCCGGACAATCCGCTGCGCGGACCGGCCAAGGACGCTGCCGCCGTCCAGCGCGCGCTGGATACGATCTCCGGTCCCGTGGTGCTGGTCGGCCACTCCTACGGCGGCTTCGTGATCAGCAACGTGCACGACCCGAAGGTCGAATCCTTGGTCTACATCGCCGCTTTCGCGCCGGTGCAGGGCGAGGTGGCCCAGCTCGCCCTCGACCCGATCCGGTTCCCGGGCAGTCAGCTGCTGCCGCCCGCGCTCCAGGTGGCGATCGTCGACGACCCCGGGGGTATCGCGGGCAAGAACATCGACGGCTTCGTAGCGCCCGCCAGCTTCAACTCCGTCTTCGCCCAGGACGTCGGCCCCGCCACCGCCGCGGACATGATCGACCACCAGCACTCCATCGCATTGGCGGCCAACCTCGAACCTTCCGGCCCGCCTTCGTGGTCCGACACCCCCAGCTGGTACCTGGTGTCGGGTGCCGACCGCGTGATCCCGCCCGCGTCCCAGCGCTACATGGCTCAGCGCATGGGCGCGCACAGCAGCGAGATCAACGCCTCGCACGCCTCGTTGGTTTCCCGCCCCGACGACGTGGCCGCCATGGTCGAATCCGCCATTCCACGCTGATCGCTCCGCCGAGCGGGACGTGACGGTGGGGTCTACTCGGTCGACCTTGCCGCGGTCATGTGCCGCTCGGCGGCTTTTCGACTGCCCGTGTTGGTGCGGCACGGTGCTCAGGCCGGGGTCTAGGGTCAGGCTTTATGCGATACGCGATCTCGGTTCCGCAGCATGTCGATGACGGTGCGTTCCAGCCGACCGAACTGCGGGCGTATCTGGATCGGGCCGAGGAACTCGGCTTCGAGAGCGTGTGGATGACCGAGCAGGTCATCGGGTCCGCACCCAGCCTGAGCCCGCTGGAGACCTTGGCGTTCGCGGCGGCATGCAACCAGCGGCTTCGGCTCGGCTGCGCCGTGTTCGTCACACCCCTGCACAACCCGGTCCACCTGGCGAAACGGATCTCGACGCTGGACCAGCTCAGCCGCGGACGCGTCGAGGTCGGCGTGGGCATCGGCGGACGCAACCGGATGCTCACCGCCTTCGACGTCGACCCAGGCGACAACCTCGTAATCCGTTTCAACGAGGGCCTGCGGGTGATGAAGTCGCTGTGGACCCAGCCGACGATCGACATCGACGGCAGCTTCTGGCAGCTGTCCGGAGCCACCATGGAGCCCAAGCCATTCCAGAAGCCCTACCCGCCGCTCTGGTTCGGCGGCAGCAAGCCCGCCGCACTGCGCCGCGCCGCCCGACACGGCGACGGCTTCTTCGGCGCGGGTTCCACCACCACGGCCCAGTTCGCCGAGCAGGTCCCGATCGTCCGCGCCGCCCTCGCCGAAACCGAGAGGGACACCACGGAATTCCGCATCGCCAAACGCGTCTACATCGCCGTCGACGACGACCCCGACCGCGCCCGCTCCCGCATGTCCGACGCGCTCATCGCGCAATACGGCGACTACGGCAGAACCCTTCTCCCGGTCGCCGTCTGCGGCCCGCCCACCACCTGCATCCGAGGTCTGCAAGAGGTGGTGGCCGCCGGAGCCGAACTGATCCTCGTCAACCCTCTGTTCGACTCGTCCGCCCAGATGGAGCGCCTCGCCGCAGAGGTTCTGCCGCACATCGCATGAACCTCGTGGCCGGCGGCGCGCCGGCTTCACCACCAGATCTTGTCGAGTGGCACACCAGGGAGGTCTTCTTTGCCGCAGTCATATGCCACTCGTCGCCTGGCCAACGGCCGCGTGCGGCGAGCGTCCGTGCACCCGCGCAAACCGGCGATTCGGCGCGAAACAATTAGACTGGATAAACAGACGAACCCCGAATTCACCCGGACTTGTGGGCCGGGTGCGGGCCGTCGGCGCCGGGGTCCGGCGTGACCGAAGACGAAAGCGAGGAGGTGGGGCCGATGTCGAGCACCGAGGATCGGCGCTTCGAGGTCCTGCGCGCGATCGTCGCCGACTATGTCGCGACCAAGGAGCCGATCGGGTCGAAGTCCCTGGTCGAGCGGCATAACCTAGGTGTTTCCAGCGCGACGGTGCGCAACGATATGGCCGTGTTGGAGGCAGAGGGCTATATCGCGCAGCCGCATACGAGTTCCGGGCGCATTCCCACGGACAAGGGCTATCGCCAGTTCGTAGACCGGATCTCCGAGGTGAAGCCGCTGTCGGCCGCGGAGCGCAGGGCGATCATGGATTTCTTGGAGTCGGGTGTCGACCTCGATGACGTGCTGCGTCGTGGCGTGCGGCTGCTGGCCCAGCTGACCAGGCAGGTCGCCGTCGTGCAGTACCCGACGGTGTCGGCGTCGACGGTCCGGCACATCGAGGTCGTCGCGCTCAATCCCGCGCGGTTGCTGCTCGTGGTGATCACCGATACCGGCCGCGTCGACCAGCGCCTGGTGGAACTCGGTGCGGTGATCGATGACGAGGATCTGGCCGCGCTGCGCGGCATGCTCGGCGGCGCGATGGACGGCAAGCGCCTGGCCGCGGCCTCGGCGGCGGTCGCGGAACTGCCCGAACACGCGCCGCCGCGACTGCGTGAAGTGCTGATTCGGGTGTCCACGGTGCTGGTCGAGACGCTGGTGGAACATCCAGAGGAGCGGTTGGTGCTCGGCGGCACGGCCAACCTCACCCGCAACGCCGCGGACTTCGGGTTCCCCGGCTCTCTGCGCGCGGTACTGGAGGCGCTGGAGGAGCAGGTGGTCGTGCTCAAGCTGCTGGCCGCCGCCCAGCAGCCGGGGACGGTGACGGTGCGGATCGGCGAGGAGACGCAGGTCGAGCAAATGCGCGGCACCTCGGTGGTGTCGACCGGCTATGGCGCGGCGGGGGCGGTACTCGGCGGCATGGGTGTGCTCGGCCCGACCCGGATGGACTACCCAGGAACGATCGCCTCGGTGGCGGCCGTCGCCCGATATATCGGCGAGGTCCTCGCCGAACGCTGACCGTGACACCGGCCACCCCCGCCGCTGATAAGCTCGACATTCCGGCCGGATAAAGTTGAGTGCACAAGACTAATGCTGATGTCAGCGTGCGGTGGATGTGGCGCCGGCACCGGCGGCACTGTCGAAACGACCAAGGACTAGAGAACTCAAGTGGCACGGGACTACTACGGACTGCTCGGCGTCGCGAAGAACGCGACCGACCAGGAGATCAAGCGGGCATACCGCAAGCTGGCGCGTGAGCTCCACCCCGACGTCAACCCCGACGAGGCAGCGCAGGCCAAGTTCAAGGAAGTGTCGACCGCCTACGAGGTACTGTCGGATTCGGAGAAGCGCCGCATCGTCGACTTGGGTGGCGACCCGCTGGAATCCGGCGGCGGTGGTGGCGGCTTCAACGGCGCGGGCTTCGGTGGCCTCGGCGACGTATTCGAGGCGTTCTTCGGGGGCATGAGCGGATCGGGCGCGCCCCGCAAGGCGCGTGGTCGCGTCCAGCCGGGCGCCGATTCGCTGATCCGCACCCGGCTCAGCCTGGCCGAATGCGCGGTCGGCGTGACCAAGCACCTGACCGTGGACACGGCGATCCTGTGCGACATCTGCCAGGGCTCGGGCACCAACGGCAAATCCAAGCCGGTGCGCTGCGAAACCTGTGGCGGCGCGGGAGAAGTGCAGTCCGTGCAGCGCTCCTTCCTCGGCCAGGTGCTGACCTCGCGTCCGTGCCCGACCTGCCGCGGCGCGGGCGAGACCATCCCGGACCCGTGCCACAAGTGCGGTGGAGACGGTCGGGTGCGGGCGCGCCGCGAGATCGCCGCGCCGATCCCCGCGGGTGTCGCCAACGGCATGCGGGTGCGCCTTGCCGCGCAGGGCGAGGTGGGCCCGGGCGGTGGCCACGCGGGCGACTTGTACGTCGAGATCGTCGAGCAGCCGCATGACGTGTTCGTCCGTGATGGTGACGACCTGCACTGCACCATCCGGGTTCCGATGGTCGACGCGGCGCTGGGCACCACCGTCGTGATCGACACTATCCTGGACGGCCCCACCGAGCTGACCATCGCACCAGGCACCCAGCCGGGGGAGGTCTCCGTGCTGCGCGGCCATGGTATGCCGCGCCTGCGTTCCGGCGCGCGCGGCGACTTGCTCGCGCACTTGGACATCGTGATCCCGAGCAAGCTGGACAGCAAGCAGGCCGAGTTGCTGCGCACATACAAGGGCCTGCGCGAGCGCGAGCGCGCCGAGGTGATGTCGGCGCAGTCCGAGCACAACAGCGGCTTGTTCGCGCGGCTGCGCGCGTCGTTCAGCGGACGCTAGTTGGCCGCGACGGTCTTCTACCTCGACGAGGTGCCCGAACCGGGCGCTGTCGCGGTGCTCGACGGCCCGGAGGGCAGGCACGCCGCCACGGTGCGCCGTATCCGGGTCGGCGAGCCGATCACCCTGTCCGACGGTCGCGGTGTCCTCGCCGAATCCGAAGTCGTTGCTGTGCAACGTGATCGGCTAGAACTGGCGGTACGCAACCGGATGCTCGCCGCCCCGGCTGCGCCGCGCGTCACCGTGGTCCAAGCGCTGCCCAAATCGGATCGCTCGGAGCTGGCCGTCGAGCTGATGACCGAGGCGGGCGCGGATGTCGTCATTCCATGGCAGGCGGCGCGCTGCGTCGCGAACTGGGAAGGCAAGGCGGCCAAGGCGGTCGACAAATGGCGCGCCGCCGCCCGCTCGGCCGCACGCCAATCCCGCCGCGCCTACATCCCGCACGTAGCCGACCTGTACCGCACCGCCGACCTGCTCGAACTGGTGCGTACCGCCAAGGCCGACGGCGCGATCATCGCGGCGCTGCACGAATCCGGGACCGCCCGTTTCGCCGAACTGCCGTTCGCCGACACCACCGAGATCATCCTCGTCGTCGGCCCCGAGGGCGGCCTCGACGACACGGAGTTGACGGCCATGGCCGATGCGGGCGCCCAGGTAACGCTGCTCGGACCGACCGTTCTGCGCACGTCCACCGCCGCGGCGGTCGCCCTCGGCGCCCTGGGTGCTCTGACCCCGCGCTGGTGAGGTAGCGCCGGCCTGCGTGCTCAGGCGCCGACTACCCCCGGGTGTCGCTCCGATCCGCGCGAATGACTCGCCAACGCCCACACGAGCATCGCCGCGAGTACGAGCAGAACGCAGATTCCCCCGACCAGACCGAGCCACCCGCCTCTGGCGTAGGCGATGCCCGCCGCGCCGCCCACGAGCGCACTGCCCAGGTAGTAGGCGAACAGATACAGCGACGACGCCGCACCACGGTTGCCCCCCGCCATCACGCTGACCCATGCGCTTGCTGTCGTATGCGCTCCGAAGAACCCGGCGGTGTAGAGCAATACGCCCAGGATCACGGTGCCGAGGTGATCTGGAACTGTCACCGCGAGACCGATGGCCATCAGTCCCACCGACGCCGCGAGCACCTGTTGCCTGCCGACCCGATCGGCCAGGCGCCCGGCTGCGGCCGACGCTGCCGTTCCAGCCAGGTACAGGACGAACGCCAGCCCGGCGAGCGCCTCTGGGAGCCCGAACGGCGCCCCGATCAGGCGGTAGCCGAGATAGTTGTAGACCGAGACGAACCCGCCCATCAGCACGAAGGCCAGCCCGAAAAGCGCGAGCAGCCCGCGATGGCGCAGCTGTGTCGCGAGATCGCCGAGTACCGTGCGGATTCCGGCGGGCCGTGCGACGAAACCGCGGGACGGCGGCAGGCCCCGGATGAACCACACCGTGCACGCCGCCGCGGCGACCGACGCCGCTGCTTCCGCCCATCGCCAGGACGCCAGGTTCAGGGTGAACGTCGGAATCAACCGCCCGGCCAGCCCGCCGATCGTCGTGCCGGCCACATAGGTTCCCATCGCGGCGCCCACTCCGGCGCCGCCGATCTCTTCTCCCAAATAGGCCATCGCCACCGCGGGCACGCCCGCGAGCGCGATTCCTTGCAGCGCTCGCCCGGTGAGCAGCACACCCAGCGACGGGCTCAGCGGTAGCAGCAGACCGATCGCGGCCGCCGCGACGGCGGAGCCGATCATCACCTTGGTCCGTCCGATACGTGACGACAGCGCGCCCGCCGGAACGCTCGCCAGCGCAAGGAAACCGGTGGTGAGCGACACCGCGAGCGCCGCATGCGCTGGTGTGGCGCCGAATGCCGCCGAGATGCTGGGCAGCAGGGCTTGGGCGCTGTACATGGACGCGAAAGTCGTGAGTCCGGCGGCGAACAGCGCCGTCGTGATCCGGCGCTCGTGCTGGGTGTCCGGGGTTTGCGTCGTGGTCATGGGCTCCTCCTGCGGTTCAGGATCGCCATCCGTCGTTCAGAAAGGAAATGAATAATAATGAGAGAGTTCATGCACTCATCACATATATGGAGGCCGGGCTGTGCTGGGTGAAGACCTGGAGTGGTTCACGACACTCGCCGAACTGGAGCGGGTCGGCGCGGCGGCCGATCGGCTGCACCTCGCCCAGCCCACGCTGTCGCGCATGCTCGCCAGGTTGGAGCGCAGGATCGGCGTCGAGCTGTTCGATCGCCGCGGTAAACGCATCACCCTCAACGAGTTCGGCCGGATCTACTACGAGCACGCCCGCCGCGCGCAGACCGAGCTGGACGGGGCCGTGCAAGCCGTAGCCGATCTGGCCAACCCCGCCAAGGGCGTGGTGCGACTGTCGTTCCAGCATTCCTTCGGCGGGTCGCTCGTGCCGCAGCTGATCGGCGGTTTCCGGCGCGGCTCCGGCCGGATCACGGTGACCCTGTGGCAAGGGGCTGCCGAGTCCGTTACGCAGCGGGTGCTCGACGGCGAGGCTGATCTGGGCATCGTCTCGCCACGCCCGGCCGTGGCCGGCGTCGGTTGGCGCACTGTGCTGCGTCAACCTCTTGTGCTCGCGGTGCCCGCTGACCACCGGTTGGCCGGACGCAGGCAGGTCCGGCTCGCGGAGGTCGCCGACGCGGAGTTCGTCGTGATGCATCAGGGCTTCGGGATGCGGCGCATCTTCGACGAGCTGTGCGCGGCCGCGGACATCCGGCCGAGGATCGCCTTCCAGTCGAGCGACCTGGTCACCGTGGCCGGGCTGGTATCGGCGGGGTTGGGCGTGGCGATCCTGCCGCGCGAAGACCCGTTGTCGGCGAGCCCGCTGTCCGGTCCGGTGACCGTGCCGCTCGCGGACGCGGGTGCCTCCCGCGCGGTCGGGCTGATCTGGCCCGCGGCCGCGATATTGCCGGACGCGGTGCGCCGATTTCGTGATTTCACCGCGGATTGGGCCCAGCGGCGCGGGGGAATCCCGTGATAGCTGTCCCGCTGTCGGCGGCTTATTCACTGGGCGGTGTCGGTGGGGCGCGTTAAACTTGCCTCAATACAGCAGTCGAGACCGGAAAGCAGGCTTCAGCCACTTTTGAGAACACAAGGCGAGATCGGCGAACCGACTACACCTGAGGCAGGCATCGGTGGCGGTGACGGTTCAGGGCCCGCAGCGCGCACCGTGCGTTCGAGTATCGAACTCGCTCCCGAATCCGTGTTTCCGTTCCTCGGTTCTGCCGACCAGAATCTGCGCGAACTCGAAGGGCTGCTCGACGCGGACATTCACGTCCGAGGCAATTCCGTAACCCTCACCGGCAAGGCGGCCGATGTCGCGCTGGCCGAGCGGGTCATCGAGCAGCTGGTCGCGCTCACCGGCCGCAATCGAGTGGTCACTCCGGAGGCGGTGCGCCACACCGTGTCGATGCTCACCGAGGGCTCGAGTGAGTCCCCGGCGGAGGTGCTCAGCCTGGACATCCTGTCCCGGCGCGGCAGGACCATCCGGCCGAAGACTCTCAACCAGAAGCGCTATGTCGACGCGATCGATGCCAACACGATCGTGTTCGGCATCGGACCCGCCGGTACCGGCAAGACGTATCTCGCGATGGCCAAGGCGGTCCAGGCGCTGCAGTCCAAGCAGGTCAACCGGATCATCCTCACCCGTCCCGCGGTTGAGGCGGGGGAGCGGCTCGGCTTCCTGCCCGGCACGCTGAACGAGAAGATCGATCCGTACCTGCGTCCGCTCTACGACGCGCTGCACGACATGATGGATCCGGAGGCCATCCCGAAGCTGATGGCGGCCGGTGTCATCGAGGTCGCGCCGCTGGCATACATGCGTGGTCGTACCTTGAACGACTCGTTCATCATTTTGGACGAGGCGCAGAACACCACCGCCGAGCAGATGAAGATGTTCCTCACCCGCCTCGGGTTCGGTTCGAAGATCGTGGTGACCGGTGACGTTACCCAGGTCGACCTGCCGACCGGTGCGCGGTCGGGTCTGCGTGCGGCGTCGGAGATCCTCACCGAGATCGAGGACATCCACTTCGCACAGCTCACCAGCAGCGACGTGGTCCGGCATCGGCTCGTCACGGACATCGTCGACGCCTACGAGCGGTTCGAGGCCGAGTCGCGTCCGCAGGTCGCTGCGCATTATGGCGGCAACCGGGCACAGCGGCGCGCCGCGGGCCGGACGGACCGGCGGTAACTCGTTCCGCCGGGCGGGGCTCCGCTACCGCCATACGATCGCCGGGATCGTACGCTATTCGGGTGAGTATCGAGATCGCCAACGAGTCGGGTATCGACGTGCCCGAAGAAGACCTGGTCAGCGTCGCGCGATTCGTGATCGCCCGGATGGACGTACACCCGGCCGCGGAGCTGTCGATGGTGCTCGTCGATCTCGACACCATGGCCGACCTGCACATGCGCTGGATGGACCTGCCCGGCCCGACCGACGTCATGTCCTTCCCGATGGACGAACTCGAGCCGGGCGGGCGCCCGGACAGCCCCGAACCCGGCCCCTCGATGCTGGGCGACATCGTGCTGTGCCCCGAGTTCGCGGCGGGCCAGGCCCGTAAGGCGGGCCACTCGCTGGATCACGAACTCGCGCTGCTCACCGTGCACGGCGTGCTCCACCTACTCGGCTACGACCATGCCGAGCCGGAGGAGGAGAAGGAGATGTTCGCGCTGCAGGCCCGGCTGCTCGAGGAGTGGTACGAGAGCCTGCGCGAAGCGCGGCGACGGGTCGAGCTGGCCGCGCGGGACGCGCGGTTGCTGGGTAAGGCGGGCTTCACCACACCGGGTGATTCCCTGGGACCCGCGTGAATTCACAGACCCTCGTTCTGCTCGCGGTCCTGCTCGTCCCGGTGGGTGGGGTGTTCGCCGGTGTCGATTCGGCGCTGAATACGATTTCGCCGGCCCGAGTCGAGGATCTGGTGCGCGCCGACCGGCCCGGCGCCGTGCGGCTGACCCGGATCGTCTCCGACCGGGCCCGCTACGTGAATCTCATGGTGCTGCTGCGCATTCTGTGCGAGATCGGCGCCACGGTACTGCTCGCGGCGGGGCTGCTCGCGGTCTGGGCGGACGATTGGGCGCTGCTGGTCACCGCGTTGGTAATGGTGCTGGTGTCCTATGTGGTGATCGGCGTCGGCCCGCGCACGCTCGGCCGTCAGCACGCGTACTCGATCGCGCTGGCCGCCGCGCTGCCGCTGCAGTTCATCGGCGCGCTGCTCGGTCCGCTCAGCAGGCTGCTGATTCTGCTCGGCAACGCGATCACCCCGGGCAAGGGTTTTCGCAACGGCCCGTTCGCCTCTGAGATCGAGCTGCGAGAGGTGGTCGAGATGGCAGGCGAGCGCGGCGTGGTGGCCGACGAAGAGCGCCGGATGATCCAGTCGGTCTTCGAGCTCGGCGACACCCCAGCCCGTGCGGTGATGGTGCCGCGCACCGAGATGGTCTGGATCGAGGCGGACAAGACCGCGGCGCAGGCGCTGTCGCTCGCGGTGCGCTCGGGGCATTCGCGCATCCCGGTGATCGGCGAGAACGTCGATGACATTCTCGGCGTCGTCTATCTGAAAGACCTTGTGCCGTATGCGGATCGCAGCCGAAAAGTGCGGGTGCGCGAGGCCATGCGGCCCGCCGTGTTCATGCCCGACTCCAAGCCGCTGGACAGCCTGCTCGACGAAATGCAGCGCAGGCGAAATCATATGGCGCTGCTGGTGGACGAGTACGGCGGCATCGCGGGCCTGGTGACCATCGAGGACGTGCTCGAGGAGATCGTCGGCGAGATCGCCGACGAGTACGACATGGACGAGACACCGCCCATCGAGAACCTCGGTGGGGGCCGCTACCGGGTGTCTGCCCGGTTGTCGGTGGAAGACCTCGGCGAGCTGTACGGGCTGGAGATCGAGGAGGAGGACGTCGACACTGTCGGCGGCCTGCTGGCGCACGAACTCGGCCGTGTGCCGCTGCCCGGTTCGAAGGTCGCGGTGCACGGTCTGGTGCTGCGCGGCGAGGGTCGCGCGGATGCGCGGGGGCGGATGCGGGTGCACACCGTGGTGGTGCGCAAGGCGACCGAAAAGGTGCAGGCCGAGAAATCCAACGGCGACAACCCCAATGGCAAGCGCAAGGCCAACGGATCGGAGCCGGAGACCCCGGCCGATCGTAACGAGGACGGAGACATCGGATGACCGAACTGGATGCCGAGGACAATAAGCTGATGGTGCTGGCCCGTGGCGCGCTCGGCCGCACCGGCGGCGCGAGTGGCGCGGCCATCCGCGATACGGACGGACGCACCTACGCGGCGGGCGAGGTCAACCTGACGGCGCTGCGCCTGACCGCGCTGCAAGCCGCGGTGGCCGCGGCGATCTCCAGCGGCGCGGAGGGATTCGAGGCGGCCGTGGTTGTCGGCGGGCGCTTGTCCGACTTCGGCGTCATCGCGGTGCGGGAGGTGTCGGCGGTGGCGCGGATCATCTTCACCGACCGCGACGGCGCGGTGTTCGAGATCGTCGACGATTCGGCCGATGCCGGCGAGGTGCGTGGTGGCTGACCGGTCCGAGGTGCGCGAGGACGCCGAATTCCGTTCCGGCTTCG
The DNA here is from genome assembly GCF_052114905.1 of Nocardia sp. 2TAF39. Classification (NCBI taxonomy): domain Bacteria; kingdom Bacillati; phylum Actinomycetota; class Actinomycetes; order Mycobacteriales; family Nocardiaceae; genus Nocardia; species Nocardia sp. 2TAF39. The sequence continues at coordinate 138,550 of NZ_JBFRFQ010000003.1, read as the reverse complement.
TCTGTTTCGTCGGACGGCCGAACACGGGCAAGTCGACGTTGACCAATGCGCTGGTCGGCGCGAAGATCGCGATCACCTCCTCGCGCCCGCAGACCACCAGGCACACTATTCGTGGCATCGTGCACCGAGAGCACACCCAGTTGATCTTGGTCGACACTCCCGGCCTGCACCGGCCGCGTACGCTGCTCGGCCAGCGCTTGAACGACCTTGTGCGCGACACGTATTCGGAAGTCGACGTGATCGCGCTCTGCATCCCCGCCGACGAGAAGATCGGGCCGGGCGACCGCTGGATCGTGCAGCAGATCAAGCAGATGGCGCCGAAGACCACGCTGCTCGGCGTGGTCACCAAGATCGACAAGGTGAGCCGGGACCAGGTCGCCGAGCAATTGGTCGCGGTCTCCCAGCTGCTCGGCCCGGACGCGGATGTGGTGCCGGTGTCGGCGGTCAAGGGCGAGCAGGTCGAGGTCCTCGTCGATGTCATCGCCTCGAAGATGCCGGAGGGCCCGGCCTTCTATCCCGACGGCGAGCTGACCGACGAGCCGGAGGAGACGCTCATGGCCGAGCTGATCCGCGAGGCCGCGCTCGAGGGCGTCCGCGACGAGCTGCCGCACTCGCTGGCCGTCGTCATCGAGGAGATCCTGCCCTATGCGGACCGCGAGGACATGCTCGACGTACACGCGCTGCTGTATGTCGAGCGGCCCAGCCAGAAGGCCATCGTCATCGGCAAGGGCGGCTCCCGGCTGAAAGAGGTCGGCACCAACGCGCGCAAGCAGATCGAGCACATCCTCGGTACCCGCATCTACCTGAATCTGCACGTGAAGGTCGCCAAGGACTGGCAGCGCGACCCGAAGCAACTGGGCAAACTGGGTTTCTGACCGATTCGACCAGCCGCCCGAGCGGAGGCCGCCGACCGCTACTGACAGCACGCAAGGAAAGCCCCGATGACCTCCGGGGTTGCCTGAGCGACCGCACTGGCGGTGAGCGGACCACCACCCCGAGCGCGATGAGCGACCATCGCGGCGCGGCCGTGAACGAACGCCGCAAGCTCACCCGCATCCAGCGCGTTCAGCCCGGCCGCCATCAGCGCACCCGCGATTCCGGCGAGCACGTCACCGGCACCGTCCGTGGCCAACCACGGAGGGGCCTCGACCTGGCTGGCGGCAACACCGCCCGGGCCGACGATGATCGTGGTCGGGCCTTTCACCAGCACGGTTACGTCAAGAGCGAGAGCCAGTACCCGTAATGCAACGGCCTGGCCTCGATTTCGGCCCGCTTGGCCGGTTGGCCGAGCCATCCCATCATGCGAGCCATCTCCCCAGTTCGGGTCCGGTCGGCTGCGGGTGTGGCCGAACCAGTCGGCGCCGGTGATCGGCCGGGTAGCTGATCGGTAGCTTCCCACAATCGGTGGATCAGCTGCTCGGTGGCGTCGATCTCTTCGCGGGTCTCGCCGGGAAATCCGAGGATGAAGTACCCCTTCTGGCCGATCCCGCGCTCGGCCAGGCCGGCGCCCGTTCTCGGCGCACGATCCGGAACGCGTTGAGCGTGGGCTGCGACGCTTCGATCCGGTCGAGTACCGCGCCGACCGCCGCCGTCGAGGTGATCACGCCTCGCGCGATCACAGCCGCCAGCTCGGCCAGCCCGAACTCCCGCGTATCGGACGTAATACGGGTCCGGACGCCGTCATCTGAGCTCCGTCTCATCGTTTTCGGTAACCGTAGCGCCGCATTTGGTCAATCGTCCATATCGGTTACGCAAGTTCCGCCCTGGGTAGTAGTGCTTCTCTAGACATACATACAGTATGTATGTAACAGTGGTCCCGAACATACGACCACTGGGAGGAACCATGGCAACCAGCACATCACTCGGCCGCACCCATGAGGTGGACTTGGCAGCCGGCCGCATCCGCTACCACGAGACCGGGGAGGGCGCTCCGGTCGTCTTTGTGCACGGCCTGCTCGTCAACGCGGATCTCTGGCGCAAGGTGGTGCCCGCGATCGCCGCCGCGGGCTACCGCTGCATAGCACCGGATTGGCCGCTCGGCGCACACGAGATTCCAGTCCCCGACGCGGAACTGACCCCGACCGGCGTCGCAGACTTGATCGCCGCGTTCCTCGAGCGCCTCGACCTCACCGACGTGACCCTGGTCGCCAATGACACCGGCGGCGCGATCACGCAGGTGCTGCTCACTCGCGATCGGTCCAGGATCGGCCGCGTCGTGCTGGCGTCGGTCGACAGCTACGAGGGCTTCCTGCCGCAGCCGTTCACGGCGCTCCCACTGCTGGCGAAGATCCCCGGGTCGATGCGCCCGCTGACCGAGGCGATGCGCATTCGGGCGCTGCACCGCCTGCCGCTGGCCTTCGGCTTGGTCACCAAGCGGCCGGTGCCGCCCGAGATCGCCGACTCCTATCTGCTGCCGAGCCGGAAGTCGGCCGCGATCCGAAAAGATCTGCGCCGCTTCCTTCGGTCCGCGCATCGCAGCTACACGCTGGCAGCCGCGAGCCACTTCGCCGACGTCGATATTCCCGTGCTGCTGGTCTGGGCGCGGGAGGACCGCATCTTCCCGCTCTCGTTCGCCGAACGTCTGGCCGGCGACCTGCCGAACGCGACGCTGAAGCTCATCGGCGACTCCTACACCTTCCTGCCCGAAGACCAGCCGGAGTTGCTCACCGAATCGATCCTGGAGTTCACTCGGCTGCATGCCACGCCGTAGCCAGGAAGACCGCTCCCGCGTCACCAGGGCGGCGCTCGAACAGGCCGGACGCCGCCTGTTCACCGAGCGCGGCTTCGCGGGGACCTCTGGCGAAGAGCTGGTCGGCGAGGCGGGGGTCACCCGCGGCGCGCTGCACCACCACTACGGCGACAAGCGTGGACTGTTCCTGGCCGTGCTCGAGCAGATCGAGGTCGAGACCACCGAGGAGATCGAAAAGGCCATCGCCTCGGCCGATCCCGACGATGTGATGGCCGGCATGGCCGTCGGACTCGGTGTTTTCCTGGAGATCTGCCAGCGGCCCCCGATGTTGCGGATCGCCCTCACCGACGCCCCCACAGTGCTCGGCTGGCAGGCGTGGCGCGAGTTCGAGTCGGCCCACGGTCTCGGCCTGATCACCAGGCAGCTCGAGCGCGCCCGCGACGCCGGACTGATCGCGGACGCCCCGATCCCGGTGCTCGCCCAGCTGGTCATCAGCGTGATCAGCGAGGCCGCCTTGATCGTCGCACACGCCGCCGATCCGGACGCCGCCCGTGCGCAGACCCAGCAATCGGTACTGCTGCTGATCTCCGGGATCGTGCGCACCAGCAGTTGAATCGACACGCCTGCGATCGGTGTGCCAAACTCGGCGACCCGACCGATTCCGGGCGCCCCTCTCGGCGTCGTGGCGGAGCCGCCGCACCGACGGTGGACAGGTCCTGGATAGGACGGACTACATCGCAGCGCCTATCCGGTCGCGCTCGGAGCCTCGCTGCCGAGGCGCGAACAGGGCGGCGCTGGCAATCACCCGCTCGATCCACCCCGGCGCGAGGTCATCGAGCGCCGGTCGCGGCCCGGCTGGCGTCCGAGTGGCCTATGCGTCCGCGCCGAAGTCGTCGATGGCCGTCCGCTCGTCCGTAAGCTTCCAGCAATTGGCCAACGCCCTGGTCCTGCGGCCAGGAGTTGACGCGACCACGTCGGCCCGACCGCCGTTTCCGAGCGAAGCGAGACCGAGCATTGCCTGTTCGCGGCCCGGCTCGCGTCCGAGCGGCCGACGCGTCCGCGACGCAGTCGCCAGCGTCGGTCTCTCGGACGCGAGCCACAAAAGGGCCGCGAACACGCAGCGCCGCAGGCGCTGCAATTAAACTGACGCCGTGCGTTTGTATCGGGATGAGGCTGTGGTGGTGCGCCAGCACAAGCTCGGCGAGGCGGATCGCATCGTCACGCTGCTCACCCGGCAGCACGGTCTCGTGCGGGCGGTCGCCAAGGGGGTGCGGCGAACCAAGTCGAGGTTCGGGGCCCGGCTGGAGCCGTTCTCCTACATCGATGTGCAGCTGTATCCGGGACGCACGCTCGACACGGTCACCCAGGTGCACACGATGGAGGTGTTCGCCGCCGACATCATCGACGATTATGGGCGCTACACCACCGCGTGCGCCGTGCTGGAAACCGCCGAACGTCTGGCGGGCGAGGAGCACGCGCCCGCGCCTCGGCTGCACGCGCTGACCGCGAGTGCGTTGCGCGCGATCGCGGCCAAGCAGCGCCCGCACGAACTGATCCTGGACGCGTTCCTGTTGCGCGCCATGGGTTTCGCGGGCTGGGCGCCCGCGCTGGACGAATGCGCCAAGTGCGCGACGCCGGGCCCGCATCGGGCCTTCCATGTCGCGGCCGGGGGTGCGGTGTGCGTGCACTGCCGTCCGCCGGGCGCGGCGACACCCGCCCCCGGGGTGCTCGATCTACTGATCGCACTGCTGCGCGGCGAGTGGGAGTACGTCGAGACGGTGCCGGACACGGTGCGCAGACAGGCCAGCGGCCTGGTCGCGGCGCATCTGCAGTGGCATCTGGAGCGTCAGTTGCGTACCTTGCCGTTGCTCGAGCGGTCCGGGAAAGCCACTACTCCACGAATTGAAGCTCTACCTGGGGTAGCTCGACCATGACGCGGGCGCACACCGCACGGTGCCAGGTGGCCGGGTAGCGGGTGTTGGGCTCGTGCTTGCAGTAATCGTCGTTGCTTCGGTAGGTGTGCAGGCGCGGGGAGATCTCTCCGGTGTAGATGGCGTCGACCATGGCATCGACCACTTGCTCGGTCTCGTCCGCGATCGAGGCGAGCTCGCGGGCCACGGTGTCGGGGATCTGGAAGGCGCCCTTCTCCCACCGTTCGACGGTGCGCTCGGCGACCTCGAAGAATCGCGCGCACCAAGGGACCGGCAGTCCGAGTAATTCGCGAGTGGCGCGGAAACCTGCTGCGGTTCCGGTGCTTGGTAGATCGATCACGTGCGAGAAACCCCTCCCCAGCATCACGGTATGGAAAAGAATAGGTCACTTTTGCCGAAGGGGACCCCGGAATTCATCAGGAAGCAACTCGCCAGTACAGGGTGCCGGGGCAATCAGGCAGGATGGAGCCCGTGATCCTCCGTCGAGACTCTTCCACCACGACCAGGCCGAACACCGCGGGTGCCATCCGTCCGCCTTCGCCGCATCCGTCGGGAGCTCGTCCGCCGCAGCTGCCGCCGGAGCTGGTGCCGAACCATGTCGCGCTGGTGATGGACGGCAACGGGCGGTGGGCCCAGGAGCGCGGGCTGCCGCGCACCGCCGGTCACGAACGCGGCGAGGCGGTGCTGATGGACACCGTGGAGGGCTGCATCGAGATCGGGGTGAAGTGGCTGTCGGCCTACGCCTTTTCCACCGAGAACTGGCGGCGCAGCCCCGAAGAGGTGCGCTTCCTCATGGGCTTCAACCGCGACGTGATCCGCCGCCGCCGCGACGAGATGAACGAGATGGGCGTGCGGGTGCGCTGGGCTGGACGCCGACCGCGCCTGTGGCGCAGCGTGATCAACGAATTGGAGATCGCCGAGCAGCTTACCGAGGACAACACGGTGATGACCCTCACCATGTGTGTCAACTACGGTGGCCGGGCCGAAATCGCCGATGCGGCAAGGGAGATCGGGCGCCGCGTGGCGGCGGGCGAGATCGATCCGGAGAAGATCACCGAGTCGACGGTGGCGAAATACCTGGACGAGCCGGACATGCCCGACGTGGATCTGTTCCTGCGTCCGTCGGGCGAGTTCCGCAGCTCCAACTTCCTCATCTGGCAGTCGGCCTACGCCGAATATGTCTACCAGGACACGCTGTTTCCCGATTTCGACCGGCGCAACCTGTGGGAGGCATGTCTCCAGTACGCTTCGCGTGACCGTCGCTTCGGCGGCGCCAAGTGAACGGCAGGACGGACATGGACGCAGCGGTGACTCCGGACCGGGAGCTGCAGGCACGGGCCGGGGCCTGCCTGTCGCATTACGACATCGACGTGCGTGTCGACCCCGAAGGGTCGCTCGGATTCGAATACGAGGGCGCCCTGTGCTCGCTGCGCGCGGTGAATCTCGCGCCAGGTCTGGACGTGCTGACCCTCACCTGCGTGCTGGCCTGGGACCGGCCGCTCAAATCCCAGCTGCACAAGCGGGTGGCCGAGCGCAATAACGCATTGCAGTTCGGCTCGCTCACCGTGATCGGTCGCGGCAATCTCGCCGACGTCATCCTGCGGTACACCTTCCCTGCCGCCGGGCTGGACGACCAGGCGCTGACCACGATGCTGCTGCTCGTCCTGTCGAACGCGGGCCGGGCCAGGCACGGTCTGCTGCCCTGAGAGCATGACATCTGTCATGCCGAGGTCGTGACAGCTGTGCGAGGTATCGGGCGCGGATTCGAGCGACCGTTGAGTCATGACTTCAGCAACGACAACCGCCGCGGCGATAGGTTCGGCGCCGCACCGGGACGCGCCCGCTATCGAACTGCGCGACCTGCGTAAGAGTTTCCCGACGCCAGGGGGCGTGGTGCGGGCCGTAGACGGGCTCGACTTGGTCGTCGAGCCGGGCGAGATCGTCGCGTTCCTCGGCCCCAACGGCGCGGGCAAGTCCACCACCATCGACCTGCTGCTCGGCCTGGCGCGGCCCGACTCGGGCGCCGTTGCCGTCTTCGGCGGAACACCCGGTGCGGCGCTGGCGGCCGGCCGTGTTTCGGCCGTCCTGCAAGCGGGCGGGCTGCTGCCGGACCTCACCGTCGCCGAGACCGTCCGGCTGGTGGCGACGTTGCACGCGAGCCCGCGGCCGGTCGACGAGGTGCTCGACCGTGCCGGCATCGCCGAGATCGCCGACCGCATGGTGGGCAAGTGCTCCGGCGGACAGCGCCAGCGACTGCGGTTCGCACTGGCCTTGCTGCCGAACCCGGACCTCATCGTGCTCGACGAACCCACCACCGGCATGGATGTCGAAGGGCGCAGGGAATTCTGGCAGGCGATGCGAGAGGACTCGCGGCGTGGACGTACTGTCCTGTTCGCCACCCACTACCTGGACGAGGCCGATGCCTACGCCGACCGGATCGTGCTGGTTCGTGCGGGTCGGGTGGTCGCGGACGGTAGTGCCGCCGAGATCAAGAACCTGGCCGCGGGCCGCATCGTGAGCGCTACGTTGCCCGGCGCCGACCCGGCCCGGCTGCTCGCCATTCGCGGCGTCGACGACGTCGAGCTGCGCGGTGATCGAATTCTGGTGCACGCCAAAGACTCCGACGTCGTCGCGCGGTTCCTGCTGAGCGAGGCCGCCGCGGTCGATCTGGAGATCACCGCGCACAACTTGGAAACCGCCTTCCTCGCCCTGACCACGTCCCATCACACAGCAGGAGACCACTGACATGACTGTCCCGCAAACTCATTCGGCCAGGGCCCCGCTCGCGCTCGGCGGTTTCAACCTCGGGTTTCTGCGACTGGAACTGCGTCGCATGCTGCGTAACCGGCGCACCCTGATCTTCACACTGATCATGCCGCCACTGTTCTTCGTCATCTTCGGGCTGAAATCCGATTACAAGACACAGGTTTTCGGCTCCGGCAATGTCACCGGCTACGTCATGGTGTCGATGGCCGTGTACGGCGCGATGCTGGCAACCACCAGCGGGGGAGCGATGGTCGCCGTCGAGCGCGCGCAAGGCTGGAGCCGCCAGTTGCGGCTCACACCGCTGCGGCCGGTCGCCTACATCGCCACCAAGGTCGCCGTCGCGATGGTGCTCGGGCTCGTTTCGGTTGCGGCGGTGTTCGTCGTCGGCGGGCTGCTAGGCGCGCACCTCACGCCCTCCGCCTGGGTCGGGTGCTTCCTGCTCGCCTGGGTCGGCTCGCTCGTCTTCGCGGCATTCGGCCTGTTCGTAGGCTACCTGCTGCCCTCGGAGAACGTGATGCAGCTGCTCGGTCCGGTGCTGGCGGGGCTGTCGTTCGCGGGCGGGTTGTTCATGCCGCTGCACGGATGGTTCGAGACGGTGTCGAAAGTGTTCCCGACCAACGGCGTCGCAACACTGGCCAGGATGCCGTTCGGGGATACCGACGGCGGGTCGATCGCGCTGGCCGTCCTCAACATCGTCGTCTGGGCAGCGGTATTCGTGGTCGGCGCCGCCGCCCTGTTCCGCCGTGACACCGCGCGCTGAGCAGCGCGTGGCCCGGCCACGCGACCGGCCCTCCGTCCGGACGGCCGGTGTTGCCGCGCTGCGCCGGGTACACACCACGCGCCGCCGCGTCCGTGTACGTGCGGTGCGGGCCGAACGGGGTTCGGTAGCGTCGGTCCTCGTGACCGGGTATGACGCGCAGGGCCGATACCGTGCCGGGCCTTGTGCCGGGACGCGTGGGAGCAGCGGATGGGCGTGCGGACGGTAGTGGCGGCCGCGTGGGCGAAGAGGTACGCGCGCGCGGTGGACGGTCTGCTCGACCAGCGGTCGTTCGGTACCGACGGACGGGGCAGGGCGTGGTTCGGTGCCATCATGGCGGTGGTCTGGCTGGCCTATCTGATCGGCCCGATCCGCCAGAGCTGGATACACGGTGAACGCGCGATCGCAGTGACCGCCGCGGCCTGCGTGCTCGTGTTCGCCGCGCTGATCGTCACTGCCTTCGTCACGTTCCGCAAGTCGGCCGAGGACAGCCCGTTCGAGGACCTGCCAGTCGACCGCAGGGCATGGGCACTGCTGGCGCTGATGGTCGCGCTGTCGGTGGCGATGGTCGCGCTGCTCGGCGAAGTCGCCATGCCCACCGCCATCTATGTCGCAGTGGTTGCTGTGTTCAGTTTCCCGCTGCGCACGTCCGCCCTCGTCGTCGTCGCGGTGATGCTGAGCATGCTGCTGGTCCCGGTGGCGGTACGGGCGTGGCATCTGGACGGAGAGCCGTTCTATCTGGCGTTCGTCCCAGCCGCCGTGTGGGTGGCCAGGCAGTTGGGGTTGCGCGGGGACCGGTTCGCTGAGCTGGCCCGCCGTCAGCGCGCCGAGCTGGAGCTCATCGAGGAGCGCAATCGCGTCGCCCGCGACGTGCACGACATCCTCGGACACTCGTTGACCGTGATCACTGTGAAGACCGAACTCGCGCAACGACTCGTCGATGTCGACCTGACCAGGGCCAGAACCGAGCTCGCCGATATCGAACGCCTCGCGCGGGAGGCGCTGGCCGGAGTGCGCGAGACCGTGGGCGGCCTGCGGGGGGTCTCCTTGCGCGGCGAACTTGCCAATGCCAGAACCGCTCTCGCCGCCGCCGACATCGCCGCCGTGCTGCCCGATCCGGCGCTGCTGGCCGAAACGCCGTCCACCGAGCTGTTCGGGTGGGTGCTGCGCGAGGCGGTGACCAACGTGATCCGGCACAGCGCCGCCCGCCACTGCACGGTGACGGTGACCGCGACGACCATCGAGGTGGTCGACGACGGCCGCGGACTCCCCGCGGGCAGCGCGTCCGGCTCCGGGCTGGCCGGGCTGCGAGAACGCGTGCGTGCGGCGGGTGGAACGCTGACGCTGTCGGCACCGAAGGAAGGAGGCGTGCGTGTCCGCGCCACGGTCCCGGAATAGGAAGTGGGTGCGATGATCCGGGTTTTGCTGGCCGATGACCAGGCGCTGGTGCGCGGCGCGCTGGCCGCGCTGCTCGGCTTGGAGACCGACCTCGAGGTGGTCGGTGAGGTCGGCCGCGGCGATGAGGTGCTCGCCGTCGTCGCGCGGACGAACCCCGATGTGGTCCTGCTGGATGTGGAGATGCCCGGCATGGATGGCATCGCGGTGGCCCGACAGCTGCACGCCGCCCACCCGGACGTGCGGATCCTGATGGTCACCACCTTCGGTAGGCCGGGCTATCTGCGCCGCGCGATCGACGCGGGCGCAAGCGGTTTCGTTGTCAAGGACACTCCGGCCAGGGAACTTGCAGACGCGGTGCGCCGGATACATATGGGGTTGCGCGTGGTCGACCCGGCGCTTGCTGCCGAGACGTTGACCTCGGGCACATCACCGTTGACCGCGCGGGAGCGCGAGGTGCTTGCCGCGGCGGCCGACGGCGCGCCCGCGAGCACCATTGCCGAGCAGCTGCACCTGTCGGAAGGTACGGTGCGCAATCATCTTTCGTCGGCGATCGGCAAGACCGGAACGAGCACGCGGGCCGAGGCGGTGCGCGCCGCGGAGCGACTCGGCTGGCTGTGATCGTTGCGTCGTGGGAAATTCGTTCGTCTCAGCCGGCTTTCGGCCGTACGGCGGTTTCACCGAAGGGGAGTAACGTCCGCACGCCCCGCGCCAGCGTCTCCGGGTCGATGTCGCCGAGGACGAGGTGCTGGAGGATGAAGCCAGGCAACAGTCCGATGATCGCCTTGGCCACGGCATCGGTGTCGGCGTCATCGGGCAGCCAGCCCTGCGCACGCATGCGTTCGGCGTAGGTGACCCACAGGGCGCGCATCGCGAACATCGTCGTCCGGACCATCTCGCCCGCCTCGGGATGGACCAGGGCCAGCGCCCAGGCCTGCGGCGCCAGCCGCACTGGCCCGTCGGGACCGCTCTGGCGCACGATCTCTTCGGCGATCGTCGTGATCAGGTCTGCGGGTGTCGGCAGCGGGTCGTGGCGGATCGCTTCGTCCATCACTATGCGAAGGTGCACGGTTGTCTGGGAGGCCAGCGCGGTGATCAGCTCGTCCTTGCTCTTGAAATACCGGTAGACCGCACCGGCCGAAAGTCCCGATTCGGCGAACACGTCCTGCATCGAGGTCTCGAAAAACCCCTTGCGGGCAAAGCACAGCCGCGCGGCGTCCAGAATCTGCTGCTTTCGGCGTTCCAGGTGTTCTTCGCTGACTCGGGGCATGATCCCAAAGTAAAACGAATGTCCGTTCTTGACAACCTCGGCCCCGCATGCCACGGTAAAGCCATCGAAAGAGAACGATCATTCGATTTTGGGGAGAACGTCATGAACACCATGCAGCGGGCGCTCGCGCTCGGCCTCGGCGCCGCCCTGCTCCAAGCGCTGATGCTGATCGCGTTCGCCTGGCCCGCCGCCAATATCGCGCCGCGTGACCTGCCGCTGGCCGTCACCGGCCCGCCTGCCGGGATGGTCGCCGACCGGCTGGCCGAGCACAGTCCGGATGCCTTCGACATCTCCAGCGTTGCCGACGAGGCCGCCGCCCGCGCCGCGATCGCGGATCGGGAGGTCTACGGCGCGATCGTCACCGGCGACGGGCCGCCCCGCGTGCTGGTCGCCTCCGGTGCGAGTCCGGCTGTCGCACAGCAGCTCACCCAGGTCGGCCAGCAGCTCTCCGGTGCTCCGGCCGCCAGGGTGGAGGATGTGGTGGCTGCCGACTCGGACGATCCGCGGGGAACTGCGTTCGGCGCCATGGTGCTGCCGCTGGTGATGTCCGGCCTTGCGGCGGGCGTGCTGCTCGCGCTGCTGATCCCGGCGGTGGGCGGCAAGGTGATCGGGTTGGGGATCTTCGGCGTCGCGGGCGGGCTGCTGAGCATGGCGATCATCCAAGGCTGGATGTCGGTGGTGCCCGGTTCCTACCTCGTGCTCGCCTCGGTGGCCGGACTGGTCTCATTCGCGGTCGCGGGCGCGGTCGTCGGACTCGCCGCCGTGATCGGCCGCGCGGGAATCGGCATCGCCGCGCTCACGATGCTGCTGGTCGGCAACCCGTTCTCGGCGGCGACGTCGGCTCCGGAACTGTTGCCGCAGCCGTGGGGCGCCATCGGCCAGCTGCTGCCGCCGGGCGCGGCAGCCTCGTTGCTGCGCTCGGTCGCGTTCTTCGACGGAGCCGCCGCGACTGGTCCGCTCGCGGTGCTGCTGATCTGGGCCGCCGCCGCGCTCGTGCTGCTCGGGATTGCCGCGCTGCGCGGTCGTCCCGCGCCGGAGCCGGCTCCGGCGCGGGACGCGGTCCCCGTGGGTTGAGTTGGTTCGGTCATGATAGGGCCGTCCTCGGCCGAGGGCGGCCCTACCAGTGCGAGACGGTACGGAAGGTGACCGACACCCGTCGTCAGCGTGCGACCCGGCCCTTCCCGCGGCGTGGTCCGAAAAGAACAGCCGGAAACCGGAAACTCTTCGGCCCGGCTGTTCGTCGGGGTCGTTTGGCGCGGTGGGCCGATTACACCCCTCGGTGGCCCGCCGATACACAAGCCGTGCAGGTGCCGAACACCTCGAGAGTGTGGCTGATCTCGGTGAAGCCGTGTTCGCTCGCGATCGCCTCCGCCCACGTCTCGACCGTCGGACCCTCCACCTCGACGGTGCGGCCGCAGCGTCTGCAGACCAGGTGGTGATGGTGGCCATTCGAGCACTGGCGGTAGACGGATTCGCCGGAGTCGGTGCGCAGCACGTCCACCATGCCCGCGTCGGCCAGGGACTGCAGCGTCCGATAGACCGTGGTGAGGCCGATGCCTTCGCCACGTTTGCGTAACTCGTCGTGTAGCTCCTGGGCGGAGCGGAACTCGTCGATGTCACCGAGCAGCGCGGCGATGGCGCTGCGCTGCCTGGTGCTGCGGATACCGACCGGTTTCTGTGGAGCGGCCGTATTGTCTGGCACGAATCACCCTTCCTCGGCGTGCGCGACGGCGTCGACGACGATGTGCGCCAAGTGGTCGTCGACTAGTTCGTAGAGCACCTCACGACCCGACCGCTCACCGTGCACGACGCCCGCGGACTTGAGGATACGCAGATGCTGACTGACCAGGGGTTGGGTCACGCCGAGCGCGTCGACCAGCTCGTGCACGCACCGCGGCGACTCGCGCAACTGCAGCACGATGGCGATGCGCACGGGAGCGGCCAACGCCCGTAACAACTCACCCGCGTCCTCGAGCACGGTCCGCGCGGGAACCGGCGCGGGGGCGGGCGATCGGTAGGGATTGTGCGGCGGCGCAGCAGCGGTCTCGGCGGTCATGTCACCCAACTCCTTATTGGAAAGCATTACCATCTTGATATGCACAGGTGCGCATGTCAAACAGGCGTGTCGGTCGGCCTGTGTCAGGGGTTGGCTGTGCGGTGGAAACTCGGTTGGGCAGGGTCTATAGGCTAGAGCCGACCTGGTTGATGCGTGGCATTCGATTGAAGACAACGCATTCAATTGACCTGATCCGACTCGCAACTGGATGGAGAATTCTCGAGTGGCACCCAAGTCGAAGGTGGACACCGTTGCCAACCTCGCCAAACGCCGGGGTCTGGTGTACCCGAGCGGTGAGATCTACGGAGGCACCAAGTCGGCATGGGACTACGGTCCGCTGGGTGTCGAACTCAAGGAGAACATCAAGAAGCAGTGGTGGCGCGCGATGGTCACCAGCCGCGAGGACATCGTCGGCCTCGACTCGTCGGTGATCCTGCCGCGCCAGGTGTGGGTCGCCTCCGGTCACGTCGGCGTGTTCAACGACCCGCTGGTCGAATGCCTGAACTGCCACCACCGCTTCCGGCAGGACCACCTGCAGGAGGCGTACGCGCTGAAGAACAAGATCGACGATCCGGACACGGTCTCGATGGAGCTCGTCGCGTGCCCGAACTGCGGAACCGTCGGCCGCTGGACCGAGCCGCGGGACTTCAACATGATGCTCAAGACCTACCTGGGCCCGATCGAGTCCGAGGAGGGTCTGCACTACCTGCGCCCCGAGACCGCACAGGGCATCTTCGTCAACTTCGCGAATGTGATGACCACCGCGCGCAAGAAGCCACCGTTCGGTATCGCGCAGATCGGCAAGAGCTTCCGCAACGAGATCACCCCGGGCAACTTCATCTTCCGCACCCGCGAGTTCGAGCAGATGGAGATGGAGTACTTCGTCAAACCGGGCGAGGACGAGCAGTGGCACAAGTACTGGATCGACACGCGGTTCTCCTGGTACACCGACCTCGGCATCACCGCCGAGAACCTGCGGCTCTTCGAGCACCCGAAGGACAAGCTTTCGCACTACTCGGCGGGCACCACCGACATCGAGTACCGATTCGGCTTTCAGGGCAACGAGTGGGGTGAGCTGGAGGGTGTCGCCAACCGCACCGACTTCGATCTGAAGACGCACGCCGAGCACTCCGGCACCGAGCTGAGCTTCTTCGACCAGATCACCAACGAGCGGTACGTCCCTTACGTCATCGAGCCGGCGGCCGGTCTGACCCGCTCGCTGATGGCATTCCTGGTTGACGCGTACGCCGAGGACCAGGCACCCAACGCCAAGGGCGGCGTGGACACCCGCACGGTGCTGCGGCTGGATCGACGCCTCGCCCCGGTGAAGGCGGCGGTGCTTCCGCTTTCGCGCAACGCGGATCTGACGCCGAAAGCGAAAGACCTTGCCGCGCAGCTGCGCAAGAACTGGAACGTCGAGTTCGACGACGCGGGCGCCATCGGCCGCCGCTACCGCCGCCAAGACGAGATCGGCACGCCGTTCTGTATCACCGTCGACTTCGAGACGCTGGAGGACCAGGCGGTGACCATCCGCGAGCGGGACTCGATGACTCAGGAGCGCATCGCGCTGGACAAGGTCGAGGGCTACCTGGCCCAGCACCTGATCGGCGCCTGACTCACTCCGACGACGCCCCGTGGCCGAACCGGTCACGGGGCGTTTCTCGATCAGGAGCCGTTTGTTGCAGGGACTGTTCTCGCGTGTCGACGGTCGTGGTCGGAATGAGCACCGCGAGGTTTCACGGCACCGCGACGTGATCGGTCGGGGTGGCGCGATCCCCCGGTTTCGGTCGGCGGAAATATCCGGTCGGACCAGACCGTTGACGCTTCGAAAGACCGCAGATCAGCGAGGGTGAGGAGCTACGCATGACGAGAGCAGTGCAGTTCGACCGCTACGGCGGGATCGACGAATTGAAGGTTCGCGAGGTGCCCACTCCGAAAGCAGGGCCTGGGCAGGTGGTCGTCGAGGTCGTCGCGGCAAGCGTCAATCCCGGTGAGGCGATGATCCGAACCGGTGCGCTGCACGAACGCTGGCCTGCGACGTTCCCGTCCGGGGAGGGCACCGATTTCTCGGGCCGGATCGTAGCGGTCGGTGCCGGTGTCGGCGGTGTTCGGGCCGGTGACGAGGTGCTCGGATTCACCGATAATCGCGCCAGCCACGCCACCCATGTGGTGGTGCCCGCCGATCAGGTGACGCCCAAGCCTGCGAATCTGGACTGGGACGTCGCCGGAGCGTTGTTCGTAGCCGGCACAACGGCTTTCGCTGCTGTGCGTGCTGTGGCGGCTGGGGAGGGCGACACGGTCGCGGTCTCCGGTGCGGCCGGGGGAGTAGGTTCGATCACGGTGCAGTTGTTGCGCGCCAGGGGCGCCGAAGTCATCGGCATCGCAAGCGAGGCCAATCACGAGTGGCTGCGCTCGACCGGTGCGACCCCGATCGCATACGGCGACAATCTGATCGATGCACTGCGCGCCGCAGCCCCAGATGGACTGGACGCATTCATCGACACCTACGGCGCCGACTACGTGGACATCGCTATCGAACTCGGTGTCCCGGTGGATCGCATCGACACCATCATCAACTTCGTCGCTGTTGAGAAGTACGGCGTAAAAGGCGAGGGCAACGCGGATGCGGCCACTATCGACGTCCTCGCCGAACTGGCCGATCAGGCCGCCGCGGGCGACATCGAGGTTCCGATCGCGGCGGTCTATCCGCTGGAAAAGGTGCAGGACGCGTATCGCGAACTCGAGCAGCGCCACACCCGCGGCAAAATCGTGCTGCACCCCTGAAATGCTTGGTCGCCAACACGATGGACGCGAGATCCGGGCGCGAGCTGTGCCCTGATCCGTCCGTGCAGGCGAGTCAGCGGGGCACGTCCCAGAACGCGAGTTCGTGGCGCATGCCTTCCCTGAATAGTTCTTCCGCGCGTGCCGGGTCGGTGCCCGCCTCGTCGATCATCTGCGCGCAACGCCGGGCAAGCTCGGCGAAGCCGGGATCGGCGTAGGTGTCGACCCAGCGGCGATAGCGCGGCTCGCCGGGCGGGTTCCGCGCGAGCAGTACTCCGAGCGTGGAGTACCCCCACATGCACGGATAGAGGGCGGCAAGGCCCTCGCTGTACGAGGCAGCCGACTCGAGCAGGAACGCCGTATACGCGGAGCACGGCGCGCCTTTGGTCGCGCCGTCGAGGTCGGCGCCGAACTCGACGGCGAGCGACCGGTGCAGCGACAACTCCTCGTGGTAGGTGGCGTGCGCGAGGTCGACCAGGTCGCCGAGATGGGCCGCGGGCGCCTGCCAGGCGAGGCGGGCGAACACCCGGACGTAGTCGAGCAGGAACAGATAGTCCTGCTCCAGCCAGGAGCGGAAGATCGGCTCGGGTAGCGTGCCTTCGGCGATCCCGGCCACCGTGGGATGGGTGAGCTGTTCCTCGACCAGGGG
Organism: Nocardia sp. 2TAF39; assembly: GCF_052114905.1. NCBI lineage: Bacteria > Bacillati > Actinomycetota > Actinomycetes > Mycobacteriales > Nocardiaceae > Nocardia > Nocardia sp. 2TAF39. Next base: position 122,256 of record NZ_JBFRFQ010000003.1, on the reverse strand, counting down.
TCGGCCGATGTCCTCCAGACGTGCCGCGAGACTCATACCGGCAGTCTTCCGCATCCGCCCGGGCGGCCTGGTTTGCACCCGTGCCGGAGTTGCCGCACGCTTGCGAAGTGTTGCGGGATGAGGATGATGTGCTGCGGACGTTGGCGCCGTCGGAGCAGCGGTTCGTACGGCACGGCACCTACACGGGGCGGTCGGTGTCGGTGCAAGGACCACTCGACGCGGCCGCGCTGCGGGAGGCGTTCGACAGTGTGCGGCGCGCGTATCCGGTGGTGGCCTGCCGAATCATGGAAGATGTTGCGGGACAGGGATATCTGCTCGCTCCAGACGAGCAGGCGTGGACCCCGGCGTCGGTGCGCCACGGTGACGTGGAAACCATCGATCCACCCGCGGTGGATCCCGCCGCGCAGTTGGCCTACCTGGATGTCGTCGGCGCGGGCGCGGACCGCTGGCGTGTCACTCTGTTCACGCACCACAGCATCGCCGACGCGGGGCACTGCGTCGGACTGTTGTCCCGGCTCTGGGACTACTACACCGACATCATCGATCGTGCGCCCATAACCGTTGTGCCACAGTCCTATCCGAAGCCGCTGGAGTGGTACGTCGAAGCGCATGGCGTCGCCAGGTCCGTTGTGTCCGGATTCGAAGACGTGACCAAGCCGCTTCCCCCGGAGGCCGAGGTCGTGCCCGCCGCCGGCGAGGAACCCGCGCCCAGCACGCTCGCGCGTCCGCGGCGCTCGCGTCTTGATCCGGACGCCACTACGCGCATCGTCGGGCTGGGACGCAAGTCGGGAGTGACGGTCAACGGGCTCGTCACCGCCGCATTGTTGCGGGCATACGCGAGCGAAACCGTCGGCGGTGCATTGCCGTTGGGCTGTCTGTATCCGGTAGACCTGCGCTCGCGGTTCGATCCGCCCGTCGCCGCGGCGGCGGGGACGAACATGGCCGGGATGGCCTCGTTCGTGGCCGAGGTCGATCCTGCGGGGAGTCTCGTCGAACTGGCGCAGCGCATTTCGGGCCGGCTGGCCGACGATCTGTCCTCGGGCGTTGTGCACCAGTCTGTTCTGCACTTTCCGGATTTCTACGGTGCGACCAGAACCTACTCGCTGGCCGGGCACATCGCGGTGACCAACACCGGCGTCGTTCCCACCTTCCGCACACCGGCCGCGATCGAACTGACCGACTACGAGATCGTCTACCTCTCCGCCCACCCCCGACCGTCGGCGGGCGCCTCCGCCGCGGTTACCTTCCTGGTCTACACATTCGCCCGTGAGCTGACCGTCGGCCTGCTCGGCGGGGGCGTGCACGCCGACCGTCTTCTCGCCGCGGCCCGTGCGGAGTTGACCGCGCTGTCGGCGGTTGGTGTCTGATGTCGCAGTAATCAGAACCTTCCGCCGCGGCCGATCCGACGGGAACCGGTCGAGCCGCCGTAGGAGCCCGCACTCCAGCCGCCGGACCCGGAGCGCCGCGCACCGCTCGCCGCGCCGCGCAGCAGCCCTTCGATCAGGATGCCGCCGAGCACCGCCCCGGCCTGGGCGCCGCCGGATGGTGCCTGGCTGCTCTCCCAGGCGTGCACGCTCGCCTGCGCCGCCCGCATCGCGCGCCCGCCCAGGGTTGCCGCCGCCTGCGCGTGCTCGAGCGCCTGCGCCGGGTCACCCGCGCGCAGCCGCTGTGCCTCGTCGAGGTTGCGTTGCGCCTCCGACAGCCGGGTGCGAGCCTCGGCGTCCACGCCGCCGCGCCGGGTGGTGACGTAGTCCGAGGCCGCGCCGACCCGGGCACCGGCGTCGGTCAGTGCTCGCTCGAGCCTGCGCCGAAGGTCCTCGGCGGCCAGTTTGCGATCGGTGGCCGCGGCGAGGGCACGGTCCAGGTCGCTGTCGGCGATGACCGCGTCGTGGAAGGCGTCCAGCGGATCGGAGTCCGCGGCGACGGTCGACTTTTCCAGGGTGGATCGCGCAGCGGCGACGGCGGTGGCCAGTGCAGGCCCGCCGAAGGTGGAAAGCTCGGTGGCGGAGGCGATGTCGCGGCGCAGCTCGTCCAGCACGCCGGGCAATCCGTCGCGGGCCTGCTGGATTGTGGTCGCCGCGTTGTCGACGGAGTCGAGCAGGGTGCGGGCCTGGCCGATGGCGGCCTCAGCGGACCGGATCGCCGCCACCGCGCCACCCTGCTCGCCCACCGGCTGGGTGAGTGCGGACCGTCCCACGTCGATATTGCGCTCCGCGAACGCGATTCGTTCCCGCGCCATGGCGACGTTGTCCTGAATCGGTGCAAGAGCACTGGCCGGATGAGCGGCGGTGAGCCGGGTCAGCTCCGCCTCCGAGGCAGGGATGCGGCCGGTGAGATCGACAAGGTCCCTGGTGAGGGCGTTCAACCGGTCCGAGCCGTTGATCAGCAGATTACGCATGGCGTCGAATTCGGTGACCTGCGCGTCGAGTTCGCGATCGGCGCGACCCACGGTGCCGATCAGGTCGATCAGCAGCGTGCGCTGCTCCTCCCGCGTCTCCGGAAGGTCGTCGTCGAGCCGCTGCCGGATCGAAAAAGCTTCGGCAGCCGCGGCTTTCGCGTGGTCGAGCGCGGTGGTGAACGGAGTGGTCGCGGTGACGCCGAATTCGCCGGTAGCCAGCTCGAGTTCCTCGCCGCTGGTGCGGACCGCGTTGTCGATCTCCACCAGCACCTCACTCGACCGCGCATGCAGGGCCTCCAGTGGCAGCGCCGCCAGCGCCGCCGTGTTCTCCGGGTCCAGTTCTCGCGCGGCCGCCAGGTCGGCCTTTGCCCGGTCGCGGCGCCGCTTGCGCGAGTAGAGCACCACACCGCCGACCACGAGGACGATGGGCAGGCCGATGATCAGTATGGCGCCGATGTTCACTCCGCCGCCGCGCATGGCCGAGTCCAGACCGTCGGCTGTCGCGACTCCGGCGTCGGCCCAGCGCCCGTCGCGCAGGGCGGGCTCGACCTCGCGGGTCAGGATGCGGTCGAGTTCGGAATCGCTGACCCCGCTGGGCAACCGTCCCTCGACCCAGTAGCCGCGGTCCTCGGTGGCGACCGCGAGCAGCAGGTCACGCGCGCCGAACCCGGACATCGAGGCGGTGCGCCGGGCCCAGGTTTCCGGGGTGAGCCCGTCGAAGTTGTGCACATATACCACCCACAGCCGCACCTGCTGGTCGGCATAGAGCTGATCCACCGACGAGCGCACCCGGTCGAGCCGGCCCGGGTCGAGTGCCTCGGTCGAGTCCTCGACGTAGGTCCCCATTCGCAGGGGCGGTTCGGCCGCGACCGTCGCAGCGCCGATCAAGGCGTTGCCGGCCAGCAGGATGCCGATCGCCAGCCGGGCGGTCCAGCGGGTAAGGCCATTGGGCAGCGGCAATGACATGGCAAGAATCTAACTGGTTAACATCGTTCCGTGATCACCATCGATCGCCCGTACACCGGCCACGTATCCCCGAACTCCAATCCGCAGCAGCGCGACGTCCCCGGCGCGCGGATCGTCAAGATGTCCGTCGGCGGCATGGACAACAACTGCTACCTGGTGCAGTGCGCGAATACCGGGGCCGCCGTGCTCATCGACGCCGCGAATGAGGCGGAGCGCATCGCGGCCCTTATCGAGCAGGAAACGTCGGGGCGTATCCAGCTGATCGTCACCACCCACCAGCACCGCGACCACTGGTTGGCGCTGCGGGCGATCACCGCCGCCACCGCCGCCCCGACCGCCGCCCACGTGCTGGACGCCGAGCCGTTGCCCGTCCGCCCCGACCGCCTCCTCGCCGACGGCGACACCATCACCATCGGCGAGCTGGTCTTCGAGGTCATCCACCTGCGCGGCCACACCCCGGGCTCGGTCGCCCTCGCCCTCACCGACGGCGCCGGTCGCACCCACTTGTTCACCGGCGACTCCCTGTTTCCCGGTGGTGTAGGCCGCACCACCGCATCCGACGACTTCACCTCGCTGCTCGCAGATGTGACGACAAAACTCTTCGACCGGTACCCCGACGACACGGTCGTCTACCCAGGCCACGGCGACGACACAACCCTCGGCACCGAGCGCCCGAACCTCGGCGACTGGCGCGCCCGCGGCTGGTAATCCCCGAGCTGTACCCCGTCGCGCGTTCAGTGCCTCTTCGCACGATTGATTGGTTCCTCGCAGAGGTGCTATCAGCCGAGGACCGCGCGCCGGGCGCCCGAACTCGCCGGGAGTGGCACGCCTACTGGCAGACTTGGGGAGTGAACTCGCCAACGACGCGCAACAGAGCTGGTTCGGCTCGCGACCTCGCCCGGCCGCTCGGCTTCGGCGCGGGGTTGCTGCGCTGGGCACGGCGACTGGTCGTCGGTTCGGTGGTGATGGGCGCGGTGCTGGTCGGCGGGACCGCGTTCCGCGTGTGGCAGGTCGCGCGGATCGACGACTACACGAAGGCCGACGCGATCGTCGTGCTCGGCGCCGCACAGTATTCCGGCACCCCGTCGACCGTATTCGAGGCGCGACTCGATCAGGCGTACAAGCTGTTCCGGGCCGGTGTCGCGCCGCGGGTGATCACCGTCGGCGGCAAGCAGGAGGGCGACCTGTTCACCGAGGCCGCTTCCGGGAAGAACTACTTGCAGTCGCGCGGAGTGCCCAGCGACAAGATCCTCGCCGTCGAAACCGGTTCGGACACCGTGCGTAGTGTCGAGGCGGTCGCGACCGCGATGCGTGCGCGCGACATGACCTCCGCGGTGTTGGTCAGCGATCCTTGGCATTCGCTGCGCACCCGCACCATGGCGCGCGACGAAGGCCTCGCCGCGTGGACCGCGCCGACCAGAACCGGTCCCGCCGTCTACACCCGGGAATCACAGGCGCACGGAATCGCCAGGGAGACCGGCGCTTTACTGTGGTACCAGCTCACCCATTTCTCGGCGGACTTCACATATACGGCGGGACAGTGAGATCCGATGGGCGACAGCTACACCGAATACGACAGGGAACGCATCGTCGTCGAAGGCGCCAAGACTGCGGGCCTCGGGCCGCCGCGCAGTGAGTTCGAAACCGGCCACCGCACCGAGTTCGCCCGTGACCGCGCCCGTGTGCTGCACTCGGCCGCGCTGCGCAGGCTGGCCGACAAGACCCAGGTCATGGGTCCGCGCGAGGGGGACACCCCGCGCACCCGGCTCACCCATTCCATCGAGGTCGCCCAGATCGGCCGCAGCATCGCCGACGGCCTCGGCTGCGACCCAGACCTGGTCGACCTGGCCGGCCTTGCCCACGACATCGGCCACCCACCCTACGGCCACAATGGCGAGACAGCGCTGGACACCTTCGCCGATGCGTACGGCGGATTCGAGGGCAACGCGCAGAACCTGCGCATCCTCACCCGCCTCGAACCCAAGGTGCTCGCGGCCGACGGTACCAGCGCCGGCCTCAACCTCACCCGTGCCTCACTGGACGCCGCCCTCAAATATCCTTGGGGCAGAACAGGTTCCGGCACCAAGTTCGGGGCGTACGAGGTCGACTCCGAGCGTCTGGAGTGGATACGCAAGGGTGCGCCCGATCGGCGACCCAGCCTGGAGTGCCAGATCATGGACTGGTCCGATGACGTCGCCTACTCGGTACACGACGTCGAGGACGGTGTGCTCGCCGGGCGTATCGATCTACGCGCCCTCGCCGACCCTGCCGAGCAGGACGCGCTGGCGACCCTCGGCCAATTTCAGCACTCGCTGTCGGCCGACGAACTGACCGCCGCCGCGCAACGACTGTCGGAGTTGCCCGTGGTCGCGGCGGCCTCCGGGTACGACGGCACATTCTCCGCTTCGGTCGCGTTGAAGCGCCTGACCAGCGAGCTCGTCGGCCGTTTCGCCACCGCCGCGATCATGGCGACCAGGGAGGTCGCGGGGCAAGGGCAGCTCTCCCGCTATGACGCCGAGTTGGAGATACCGCGCATCGTCGCCGCCGAGGTGGCCCTGCTGAAGACCGTCGCACTGCGCTACGTCATGTCTGATCCGGCGCACAAGCTGCGGCAGGCCGCCCAGCGGGAACGCATCCTCGCGGTGGCCGAGCGGCTGCTGGCCACCGCCCCGCACAGCCTCGACCCGCTCCTGCTGCCCGTCTGGGACGCTGCTACCGACGACACCGCCCATGTACGCGTCATCGTCGACCAGATCGCCTCCTACACCGAGAGCCGTCTGGAGCGCGTCGCCGCCCAGTTGAACGTATAGCGCGTCAACTCTTCCGACCCGGCCTGACCAGCCTCCGGGCGGGTCGCCGCCGCCTTCGCCTAGACTCACTGCCGTGGCCGGACGACTCCCTGATCGCGATATCGCGACGATACGCGAACGCGTCCGGATCGAAGATGTGGTGGGGGAGTACGTAGCGCTGAAACGCGCGGGTGCGGACTCCATGAAGGGTTTGTGCCCGTTCCACGACGAGAAATCGCCCTCGTTCCACGTGCGACCCAACCACGGCCTATTTCACTGCTTCGGCTGCGGTGAGGGCGGCGACGTGTTCGCCTTCCTGCAGAAGATCGAGCACGTCGGCTTCGTCGAGGCGGTCGAGCAGCTCGCCGACCGGGTCGGCTACCAGATCAACTACGAGGGTGGCGGGACCTCGGTGCAGCGCGACCGGGGCACCCGCTCCCGCCTGGTCGCGGCGAACGCGGCCGCGCACGAGTTCTACCTGTCCCAATTGCGCGAGCCGGAAGCCGAGGCGGCGCGCAAATATCTCACCGACCGCAATTTCGACGCGGCCGCGGCTCAGCAATTCGGCTGCGGCTACGCCCCCGCCGGGTGGGACACGCTGACCAAGCATCTGCTGCGCAAGGGTTTCGATTTCAAGGAGCTGGAGGCCGCCGGACTGTCGCGGCAGGGCCAGCGCGGCCCGATCGACCGCTTCCACCGGCGTCTACTCTGGCCGATCCGCAATCTCGGCGGCGACGTCATCGGATTCGGCGCACGCAAGCTCTTCGATGACGACACCATGCCCGGCAAGTACATCAACACCCCGGAAACGTTGCTGTACAAGAAGTCTCAGGTGCTCTTCGGGCTCGATCACGCCAAGCGGGAGATCGCCAAGGGACATCAGGCCGTCGTGGTGGAGGGCTACACCGACGTGATGGCGATGCACTCGGCCGGCGTGAAAACCGCTGTCGCCTCGTGCGGCACCGCCTTCGGTGACGAACACCTCGCGCTGCTGCGCCGCCTGATGATGGACGACAACTTCTGGCGCGGCGAGATCATCTACACCTTCGACGGTGACGCGGCAGGTCAGGCCGCGGCGCTGAAAGCTTTCGGGGGCGACCAGAAGCTGGCGGGCCAGACCTACATCGCGATCGCGCCGGACGGGCAGGACCCGTGCGAGCTGCGCCAGCACTCCGGCGACGGCGCCGTGCGCGACCTGGTGGCGCGCCGAACCCCGTTGTACGAGTTCGTGGTTCGCGGTCTGCTTGCCGACCATGACCTGGATACCGCCGAAGGGCAGGTGGAGGCACTGCGCCGCGCAGTGCCCGTGGTCGCGCAGATCAAGGACAACGCTCTGCGCAAGGCGTACGCCACCAAGCTGGCAGGCTGGGTCGGCTGGGACGATATCCAGACCGTCGTGCGCCGAGTCGGCGAGGAGGCCAAGCGGAATCGCAACGGCGGCGGGCACACCGGAGTGGGCCGCGCGACCGCGCCGCCGCGACGCGAGGTGGTCGCCGAACATCCTGCGGCACGGCCGAATCCGAACGACCCCACGCTGCTGCCGCAACGACAGGTGCTGGCCGCCGCGCTACAGTACCCGGCGATGGCCGGGGCGGGTTTCGACGCGCTCGAGCCGGAGGCCTTCACCCACCCCGCCTACACGGTCGTCCGCACGCTGATCGCCCGGGCAGGGGGCACGGCGGCCGGGCTGGGTGGCGCCGAATGGGTCAACGCCGTCGCGGACCGCACCGACGACCTCACGGTGCGGGCCATGCTGTCCGAGTTGGCCAACGAGCCACTGCCGGTGAAGTCCGAGGCGGATATCCCGCGCTTCGTCGCCGGTGTGCTGGCGCGCACCCAGGAGGCGTGGGTCGGCAGGCAGATCGCCGAGCTGAAGTCCAAGCTGCAGCGGGTGTCCTCGACCGAACAGCCGGAGGCGTACTTCGCTCTATTCGGCGATCTGGTCGCCCTGGAGCAGTACCGCAAGAGCTTGCTCACCCAGGCGATGGGCAGCCACGGCGATTTCGCGACCGGGGCGTAACGGTCGCAAAATCCGTCTTGCGATCGATCCCCGCGGCGTTTCTCGGCGCATCGGCGTGGTTCCTCGCACAAGGTTCGTTCAGTTGTGCGGTTTCGTGCCGTAGCTCGGTGCACACTGGGCCCGTCGTAGCCGTTCAGTGGGATGAGCAGGGCTTTGTGCTCCGCCCACGCCGCCGGATATGGCGCACTCGGTCGGGTCTGGGCTAACCACGATTCAGACCGGTCCCTGGTCCTCGCCAGTCTGTGCCCGGACTGCCAATGGGCCGAGTGAGGCTGTTCGGTTCGACGACGCCCGCAGCGACCCGCTCGATCGACCCCGTGACAATCCTTCAGCGGCGCAGTTGGTCGTGTGGAACCATGACGGTGGTCCGCTCGTCGAGCGGCTCCATCGGCTCCAGGCGCGGCTGTGTGCTGAGCTTGTCCGCCAATTTCTGCCTACCGACGAGCACGAGCTTGCGGGTCACCGGGCTCTCGGTCAGTGCGCGAGTAGCCGCACTGATCTGTTCGTAGCGAGCCCGACCGGCCTTGCTGCCGAGTACGTAACCGGCCGCCACGCCGATGATCAACCGCAGCATCTCGATGTGCTCCTCCCGTTGCCTGTTCGCGGCTACCATCCTGCCCGACGCCCCGCACGCCTGTCGATCCGGATGCCCGCTACGAAACACCCCCGCGATCCGGGACAAGTCAGCAGCTAGAGACGCGATTTGGGCCCTCGCCCAGCGATACGCTAAAGTTTCTCCTCGGCCCGCCCGGTACCGAGCGAGCCGAGGATAGTCCCCTATAGCTCAATTGGCAGAGCAGCCGACTGTTAATCGGCAGGTTTCTGGTTCGAGTCCAGATGGGGGAGCTTTGACCAGGGCAAACGCTACAGTTTGACCCTGGTTTTTCCTTTTGATGCCCGTAAGCGTCACGGAAACGTCACGCTTTCAGCTTACAAACTTGTCCAGCGTGGTCGTGAAATCGGGGGCCTGGGTCGGCTGGTCGATGTAGTGCCGCTTGGTGGTAGCAGTGTTCGCATGGCCGAGTTGCTGAGCTGCGGCACGAGGGCCGTGCTCCTGCGCCAGCATCGATGCGACCGTCTTGCGGAACGTCTTCGGGGTCACCCACGCGAACTTCTCGCCGCGTGCCTGACGCCAGAGTCTGTTGAAGTTGTGGGGGTCCCAAATCCCGCCGTCGCGGTTCGGGAACACCAGATCCAACTTGTTGTCGACTGCTTGGGCTTTGACGCGCTCTAGCGTGTCGACGACGAATTGCGGCAGGATCACTGTCCGGAATCCGGAATCTGTCTTCGTCCACTCCTGACGGATCAGCCCCTTACCTTTGATACGAATAATGGTGCCGGAGAAGGTAAGTCGCGGTGGAGTCGACTCCAGATCCACATCGGACCAGCGCAACGCCAACGCCTCTCCAGGGCGGGGTCCGGTGCCCAACTCGACGTCGGCGACGTCCAAGACGCGAACGTTGCGCTTGGGACCGCTCTTGTATCCAGGGGTGCCGTCGATGTTCTCGCCCGCCAGCCACGATCTGAGCTGTTCTCGGAGCTCGGTCAGCGTCTCGAGATCGGCCGCCCGCGGCTTCTGGCGCTTGCGGGGCAGGTCGGCCACCTCGCGGACCGGGTTCTGGTCGATGGCGTCGTGGCGGACGGCCATGCTCATCATTTCCGAGAGGATGACCCGCTGCCGCCGCGCCTTCTCCCGATGGCCGTTCAGCATGATGCGCTTCAGGTGCGCATCGATACGTGAGGTGGTTGCCTCCCACAGCCGGAGTCCGCCCAGTGCAGATTTGATCTTGATGGTGTCCTTGCTGGCTCGAATATCGGTGGAGACCTCGATTTCCGATCGGTACAGATCCAGCGACTGTTCCGTCACGCCTTCCTGTAGCGACTTCTCGGCCAGCCAGAGATCGGCCAGTTCAGACAGCTTCGTGTCCCGTGTGATCAGCTCGCCGCGCCCGCCGTCACGGTTCTTCAAAGCTTCGCGGAGGTTGCCTTCAGCCTTGCCCTTGGTAGGGCCGTAGTTGTTCACCATTCGGGTGATTCCGTCAGGGTCGCGAAAGCGTGTGACGGCGCGCCAGCTGCCGTTCGGCTGCTTCTTGGTGGTGATTCGGCCATAGGTACCGATCGGAAGAGATTGTCTGGGCAACGTTTGTCCTTTCCTGCGGGAGAGCGGTGGTTGGGCAGCCGCTGACCTCAAGGCGAACGACCCCTTTGTGTATGCGAGAAGTTTGCGAAGCATGCGAGAGTGCCGAGTCGCGATCGGACCTGCCTGGTTTTGATGGTCGAGCCAGAAACAAACTGCTAGATCTCAGCAATGCGGACAAGAGCCGATTGATTGCTGAAAGTTGTCTACGAAGGTTGTCTGTGCTCGCTAGTTCCGGTGGTGACTGCGGTCTTCCTTCGTTGGCGGCCGACACCGAGAGTCTCGTGCCCGATCGGTCGGCTCATCGGGATCTGGCCGTCCACTCTTGTCGAGTTGGTCCTGCTCCCACGCGAGTAGATCGCTCAACCGATACCGTCGGTATCGTCCTATCCGTGCGTATCTGGGACCCCGCCCGGCAGAAGCCCAGACTGCGAGTGTCTTCACGGGAATCTTGAGGCGTGCGGCTAGTTCCGCTGTGCTGAGCCACACGTCATCGAATTTCAACGGAGCCCCTCGAGGAAGCTGAGTCTCTGTCTCGTGCAGGGCAGACCGACTGCAGTCGGTGCGGCGATAGCGGCTCGCAGGAGTCGCGAGTCAGCTTGTCTCGGACGAGGAATGGTGGCGCAGGCGTCGGGGCGAGAAACATGCGCCCGAGGCTGCGGTGATGACTGGGATTCCGCCACAACGGAGTTCCCTCCTTCTCAGGTGCCTGCCGCGCACGTGTCTGCGGCAGCGTGTGCTGAAAAATGCCCTGAGAAGCTAATCTCTTTCGTACCATGCTTATTCGGGTCCAGCAAGATCAGACACTCGTGGGAAGCCTGAGGAACCCCGCTTTCACGGAGAGCTCCAATCTGTGGTCCGATAGGACCGGTAGGAGTTGATCAGTGGCAGCAGCGAAGAACTCGGCAGGATCGGCGGGCCACGCCGGGCGCCGGATCTGGTCAACCGCGACTTCACCAAATCAGCGATCTGGAGTCGTCCATCCGTTCATGCGTTCGAAGTACCGGTCGTCGGCCTCTTGAACTTCGTGCTCTGTCAATGGGCGACGCGGCGCGGGCTGGGCTTTTGCGAGTTCGTCCTTCAACTCTTGGGATTGCTGTCGAATCCGAGGATCCGTTGTCCGTAAGAGTTTTTCCGCTTTTGCTGCCGCGTCGGCACGTGCTCGACGGTGACCGTCCAACAGTGCGGCGGTCAGTTGTGTGCTCGACCAGCGCATCGCTCCTGGAGCGATCTGCAGATTGGTGATGTCGCCTTGCATGTCCACCTCTACGGTGATGCCTCGGACTTCACCGCGACCTCGTATGGCAGCTGCGGCTGTCGCTAACTGTTGGCCGGTTCGCCGAATCTCGGCGAGTTCGCGCTGGGTGCGTTCGTTCCACTTGTCGATGTCGGTCATGGTTTTTCAGGGTCGGTTGCCGTGTGAGCGGGCTGGCTGACCAGCAGTTGGCCGATTCGAACGTGGTCGGTGTCGCGACGGTCCACGACCAGGGTGTATTCCCCTGGATGGCGGCCTCCGTGGAACTCCACCCCGATGACTCTCACTGTTGCGCTGTTGGCGGAGTCGTAGAGCACGTCGCCGACGGTGATGTCACCAGCGGCCAGCCGGCCGGTGACCAGCAGTCCACCGCGGTCTTGGAAGTCCCACACGTGGGTGACGGTGAAGTCGACGTCATTCATCACTGAACTCCTCTGAATCGGGCAAGCGGGCCTGCTTCACTGGCGTATGCCTCAGCTTCGAGGTCGCGTACCGCTCCAGTGCCCAGCGTCCTGCCGTCGAGAATTTGGCGGACGTGGGTCATTTCGTGCGCGATGGTAGACACCATTGTTTCCTCGTCCATGAAGGAGGCGGGACCGAACCTGATCTGACGCCCTCCCAGCTCGGTCGGAGTCTGCGCACAGGCATCCCAGTAATCGAGATAGCGGGCCTGCTCGGCATCCCTGACGATGTTGATCTCGACTCCGGTCAGGTCGATGCCAGCTTTTTGCGCGAGCGCAACAATCGTCTCCTCCGTCATCGGGATCCCGCCGCCGTTGGCGAGAACATCCATGTTCGTTCGTGCGGCACTGCGGGAGAACAATTGGGGTGCCGCTTCGCCGCCCCGCCAGAGTTTGGCTACCGCTTGCTCGAGCCATCGGCCGAGCCGGGCGGACATCGCCTTGAGCGTCGTGCCGATCACGCTGCCGACGCGGCGCGCGATTGCTGCGGCTTTGGTCACCAGTTCGGCGATGATCCGGCTGATCCGCGCGGTGTACATACTGATACGCGCCGCGACGCCGAAGTTGCCCAGTTCCGACAGCCCGGCGGTGACGAACGCCCCCACCTGGATGACCGCTTCCACAGCCGCGGTCTCGATGAGCATCTTCCTGAGTTCTTCGAGGATCTCGTGATGCGCGTCGTCCAGATGCTGTGCGTAGTCGCCGCACGAGTCTCCGATCGCCCGATACGCCGACGCCAGGTGATCGAGGTCCACACCCATCTCATTGCAGGTTCTGATCGCATTGGGGATCTCGGGCGATTGCTGGTTCTCCAGCATCCCCACCGCCCCAGGGATCGGCCCCGCCGCGTCGGCCAACGCCGCAGCAGCGCCGTACCACACGGTCTTCGCGGCCCGCAGCTGATCTTGGTGGCCGTCGGGCCACACCAACCCGGAGGCGGATTTGACCAGCGACCACCCGAAAGGCTCCGATCCGGCCGCCCCGGAGGCAGACGGCGCGAAAAGCGCCAAGCACGGCTCGAAACCGGGCGTCGGGGACACTGGTGGCGCAGATGACGCGGGGTTGGAGGCAGCTTCGCTCGAGGCGTGGTTGTATGCCCCGGCGGTGAGGAGATCGCCGGTGCGCCCGCACGCGGATACCAGCTTCGACGACGCGTGCAAGGCGAGGCCTACCGCCTCGTCGTATGCCTTGGCCCATTCGGTGCCCGCGCTGTCGGTTCCGGCCATCCCGCCGTAGCCGACCAGAGTTCGCACCAGCGCCGCATGCACCTCGGTGCCGCCGTCTCGCACCGACGCGAACGCCTGGCCGGCCGAGTTGTACTCCTGATGCCGACAAACGATGATCGGGAACGCCGGAGCCATCAGGGCCACATTCCCAGGTTTGTCTGGACCGCTCCGGAGTAGTTGGTGTGCGCCTGTCGCGCCACCTCGCGTAACTCGTCGAGGTTCTCGCGCATCTCTGCCGCACCGGCCATCCACCGGTCATGCGCGGCGCGCTGAGCCTCGGCCGCCTGGCTCGACCAGGACAGATGCAGATCAGCGATGTGCTGGTCCACCTCGCGTAACCAGCCTTCGGCGTCGGCGCCGAACTTTGCCATCGTCGTGATGGCGTCATCGAGCTGTTGGAGGTTCACCCGGTAGCTGTAGTCGTCTTCGGCCATCGCTACACCTGACGTCCGAACTGGGTGATCGCGTCGTGATTAGCGGAGTCCCGCACCTCGTATCGGTTGGCCGAGTCTGCAAGGTTCGTCGCCGAACTCTCCAGCGCCGCAACGATCTCATCCGCGCCACGCTTCCATTCAACCCACGACTCGTCATAGGCCGAGGCGGCCTTGCCTCGCCAACCGTCGGCCAGCAACTCCTTACCCATCGTGTCGTCCAACTGCTTCAGCCGATCCCGGATGACCTGCGCCTTAACAGCGATGAACCGTGACGCGTCACGCAGCCGAGCCACCTCGACCTGTAGTTCATCGGACAACGCCGCCTCCCCTCGTGTTCTGTCCACCGATCGCCTCTGACTATAAGGGCGGGGCGTGAACGTCTGATGGCTTCTATCCCGCTGCCCAGCGGTGTCCAGACCACGAAATACGAACAACGACCGGACATTTGCATCGCAGCCAGAACGCCACCCACCTCTACGGCGTCGAACCCCGGATGGATTACCAGTACGTTGAGCTCTCCACGAACGCTGGCGCCGACACCGACGACCTGCGACTGCCATGACCAATGGCCCCAGTAACGCGCCGCCGCCCATCGCTGTCGGTGCCTCGGCCCACAATGCGGCCGCCGTCCTGCGGGCGGAAGTGGTGGCGAGCGGCCGGGGGTCTATCAGGTTGCGGTGTCCAGTGGCAGGCTCATGATCACCGCGTCCCACAACTCGCCGCTGCGGCGTCGGTAATGACGCCGCAGCACCCCTTCGACCTCGAAGCCGGCGCGGTCGTAGAGCGCCATCGCCGGTTGATTGTGCCTCCATACCTGGAGGGACACCTTGTGCGCGCCCCGATCCCGTGACCAGCCGATGACTCGGTCGAGCAGCACCGTCCCGATACCTCGTCCTCGTTGGTTCGCTGCGACCATCATGCCGAAACTGGTGACGCCACCGGTGGTGAAGCTGACGGTGGCCGTGCCCCCAATTCTTCCGTCGATCTCGGCGACGAACACGCCGTGCTCCTCGTTGCCGAGAGCTGCTCGGACGTGCCGTGCAGCGTCGGCCGTATCGATAGGTGCCTCCGCCCCAATCCATTTGCCTTTCTCTGCCACCTGCACCCGTAGCTCGACGATCCTCTCGATATCCGCCGGCACCGCGCCACGGACGGTCGGCCTGTTGTCGCGCGTAACGGTGGGAGTTCGGTGGCTCGCATGTGGACGGGTTGGTGGCGCGAGCCGCGCGTACATGAACATATCGCGGCGGCTGTCCCCGAATTGTTGCCACTCTCGCAAGAGCCCTTCGCGTCGAAAGCCTGCCCGCTCGGCAGTTCGGATGGAAGCGCCGTTCCAGGGCTCCACGTAGAGCTGAAGCCGCGGAATGCGCAGCTGCTCAAACGACCAGGCAGCGACGGCCCCCAGAGCGTGCGCGGCGATACCCTGCCCGCGAGCGGACTCCACAAGCCAATAGCCCACCGACGCTCGGCCTTCGACGACATCTTTCATCCACACTCCGATACTGCCGACAGGCTTGCCGTCTACGGCCCGCTCGATCACGAACGGGTATCCGCTCCCGCTCGCGACCCGCCCCCACTGCCGCTCGATGAACGTGGCCGCCGCTTCCGGGGTATAGGTCGACGGCACCGTGGTGATCAACGGGATCAGATCGTCGTCCGCCGCTTCCCGCACCAAGCCAACGTCTGCCGAGGACATCGACCAAGGACGAAGCACCAGCTCTCCTGCCGCTGCTGCCAATTCGGGAACTCGACGTTCGTCGTCCATGTTCGGGTTCGTCAGCACTAGATGATGATCGTCGAGTACATCGCGCGATTACCAATAGTTTCGTGGCGCGGTCTCATCGTCGGCGCCGACCAGACCGCCCGACCGGCTCCCCTTGAACCAGCAAAGAACCTCTGGAGTGACTAGGCAGTATTGGGTCCGCAGTAGGGTCTGCGCAGTGTGGTGACGAGAAGAACGTTCTGGGTCTGGTTCACCTCCGAGACAGTCATGATGTACGAGTTCGGCTGACCGGTGGAGGGGTGCCGCCAGTGCAGCGGGTCGCTGGTGTCGCGGCCGTAAGTGACGTTGTGGCTCGGACCCCACAGCCGGTTGGCGTCATGGTTGGGGCGCAGTCGCCGCATGAGGTCTCGGACTTGCTCGGAGGCGCGGTAGCGGCCGAAGATCCCTTTCAGGACTGCCGCGGCGTGAGCGGCTTCTCGCTCCCATTCGATGACGATGGTCTTGGCGGTCGCGCTGAACAGCCAGGCCGGGATGGATTCGGCTGTCTCTTCCAAGCCGGGCAAAGCTGCTCGGCAGGAGTCATTGCAGGCCAGCACGTTCCACACCGGGTCTATGTAGGCCCCAGGTACTCCCCGTTCCTCGAGCCCTTGAAGGTGAGACGTCAGTACGTCGTTCGCTATGAGGCACTCTCGCAGCTTGGCGGTCGGGAGAAGATCCTCGGTGGGTGCACGTAGTTCGCGAAGATGGCGTGCCTGCACCACGTTGAGACGGTAGCCGGCGATCAACTTTTCCAACGCCTCGAGACTGGGTACGTGCTTGCCTCGTTCGATCTCGAACAAGTAGCCGTCGCTCAGCCCGGTGCGGTCCCGGGCCTCGGCTCGGGAGAGGCCAAAGTCTTCTCTGATCGAGCGGCAGGCGCTGGAGAGCTGCGGGATGCGGACTGCCGGTCCGCGTTTGAAGTGGTCGGACGGACGGTTTGCGGGATTCCGGCGCAAGCGGGCTCCCCCTTTCCCTGGTTGCTTACGTAACAGGTAGACGCAGAGATACGACGATCAGTCCTCCCAATCGGGATCCTGCGATCGTGCGCAATGCCACTGCGTGGCGAGGCGCGTCGCAACTGAGGTCGCCAGCCGTGCAGAATTCCCCGACCCACCCGCGCAAGGCACCGAAATCTGTTGTATCTGGGTCGATTCCGCCACTATTGGGGACAGGAACCAGTCGAACCTGCGGGGTGGCTGCTTCGTCGGTACCGGGCGCCGCGTGGGGGTTGCTCGACTGGGACGGTCGGGGAGTTGATCTTCGCCCGGCGGCCCCGTCCAATCCGGACTTCTCGCGAGTAGAGCTCCCGCCGAGGCATCTCCAGCAGCTCCCGACCAGGGCGAGCGTTCGTTTGAAAGCATACGAAAATAGTACGCAAATTGACTCAAAGGTCAATTGGAAAGGTTGAGACTGCAGAGCAACTAATCATCAGGTGTGTAGCGACATTCGGATACAGTCCGATCCGAACCCCACGACGTGCTGGTCTCGTCTGCGCCTAATTTTCGTATTACTATGGCGCAGATGCCTGTGTACGGTCATACCTCGGGAGGTGGCTCGATGGATGACGCGTGTGCGAGGCGGCTGGCTAATGCAGTGCTCGCGCGTATGGCGGAGTTCAAACCGCCTCGATCGCGGAGGCAGGTGTACTTGCATGGCGGTCCTACGGAGCCGACGCTGCTTGCTATCGAGCGTGCCGAGGCTCGGACTGTGAAGCCGAAGACCTTGCGGAAGCTCAACGTGGGGCTGGAGTGGGAGCCTGGATCGGCGGAGGACGTCTACTACAGCAGCGGCAAGCCCAGGCCGGTGGTGGGCAGGACGGGCATCGTCGTCGGTCCGCGCGGGGTGTATGTCGAGGGTGGCGTCGTTACTCAGCTGATTACCGTCGCGCATGAGATCGGGGATCTAGCTGAATCCGGTGCACCGGCCATGCGGGCAGCGGCCGAGCGACTCGACGCTGCGATCCAGCCGTTGTACGCCCGATACGTCACCCAGCTGCTCGAAGCGAACCGCCGCCAGGGCGGCGCGTTGGGTCCGCTGGTGGCGGTTCTGGGCCCGTTTCTGGATCGTGTAGTCGACCAGTGTGATGACGAGGAGGAAGCGTTGTACCGGCGCTGGCTGGCTGGCTTACATATCGACCTCGACAAGTCGATGAAGCAGCGTTTCGAGACCCGTTTAGCGGAGGCGGAGGCATGAACCTGTCGTTGGCGAAACGTGTCGATGTGCTGTTCCGTGCACTGCACAGCCCCGACGAAGGCGAACCCACCGTGGAGTTCGTTGCCGTAGCGCTGCGTGATCGAGGCATCGAGATATCAGCCGACGATCTGACCGCGCTGCGCGATGGTACTGGCCCCGCGCCGTCAACGGAGGTACTCACCACGGTGGCCCAGCACTTCAAGCAAGAACCGTGGTACCTGACCGATTCCGGGGATGTACAACGAGTGGTCGACGCGTATGTCCAGCTGGATCTGCTGCGAGCCTTGCGTGAGGCCGGAGTGCGCCGGGTCCGCCTGCGCGGCAGCCCGGGCACCTCCGACCGAAAAGCCCTAGCCGAATCGCTATGCACGTGCCCACGGCACGAGATCGAACCTAGCTGCGCCGAGCTACCTTCAGGCGCAACCGATCCGGCTTGAGCGTGATCGTTTCCTTGATCTTCAGCCGATAGGCGGGGTCAGGTGTGAGGTCGTAGTTGCGCAGGATCGTGGCCAGCACGAGCACGATCTCGTGGTAGGCGAACTGGCGGCCGATGCAGGCACGCATCCCCACCCCGAACGGCCGGTACAACTCGGGGTGGCGGGCACGCACCCGTTCGGGCAGGAACCGGTCAGGGTCGAAGCGCTCCGGGTCATCACCCCACAGCTGATGGCGGTGCAGCTGCAACAGCACGATGAACACCCACTCACCGCGCTGGAACGGGTGCTTGCCGCCCAACATCGTGTCCCGGCGGGCCTTGCGGAAATAGCCCGGGGCGGTGGGCCACAATCTCAAGGTCTCATCGACAATGCGTCGCACGTAGCGCAGCTTGGCGACCTGCTCGAACGCCAGTTCGTCACCGGTCCAGATCTCGTCGATCTCCTGGCGCGCGCGGTCGGCGATCTCCGGATGAATCGACAAATAGTGCAGGGCGAAGGCCATCACCCCAGCTGATGTCTCATGGCCTGCGGCCAGGAAAGTGAGAATCTGGTAGCGGATATTCTCCGGATCCAGTCGCTGCCCGGTTTCCGGGTCGGCCACGGTGAGCATCCGGTCCAGCAGGTCGCCGTGCTCGCCGGCGCCGTCTCGCTGCCGTTGCTCGATCACCGAGTCGACTTCTCGGTTGACATAGTCGATGTCGGCCAGATGCCGAGTCCGCTGTTCGCGGTGCAGCGTCTGCTCCAGCAGCGGATGGCTGTAGGCGGAGCGGTTGATGTAGGTGAGGATCCGCAGCATTGCGGCCACGATCGGATGCGGATCTGTGCGATCGAACGAACCGAACGAATACCCGAAGCCGCAGCGCCCGATGACCTCCAGCGCCACCTTGTTCATGTCGTGGGGGATGTCGACCCACCTATCGCTGCGGCCTGCCCAGTGCTCGATCAGCTCGCTCGCGCAAGCCTGCATGGTGGCGTGGTAGCTGCGCATCGCTGTCGCGGTGAACGAGGGCGCCAAGATCGCGTGTGCCTTGGCCCAGTTCGGTTCACTGTTGAACGCGGTGAACAGCCCGTCGCGAGCCACCGTCCGCAGCGTTCCGATCGGGACGCCGAGAAATTTCGCCCAGTGCGTGTCATCGTTGATCTCGCGCAGCAGCTCCGGATCGGACACATACGTCACCCGGGTACCGAAAATATTCCGCTCGTAGATGTCACCGTAGCGCTGCGCGCCACGCATGCCCCACTGGCTCGAATCCGTCACGTGCAGATCCCACACATCGCCGAGGAACGGGATCCGGTACGGCGGATGCGGAAGCACCCGATCACTGGATCGAATCCGCTGTGGGGCCGGTGTTGTCGTCACTTCGCTCGGTCTCCATCCAATAGCAGGTTGGTATGCAGGTGGTTCCGCGCCTCATGCCAGTGGTTGGCGATTCTGCGCAGGGCACGAGTTTCATCGACGATGTCACTGCCCGGCGCCGACGCCTGTAGCCGACGGTACTGCCCGGCCGCGACACCGGATTGCTTGCGGTGCAACGCACGTACAATCTGGATCGCCTCACCGGCCGGCCCTGGAACGCCGTCGGCACCTGGTTCGACGTAGCGTCCGAGCACCAGAAACGAATCCCTGATCTCGACGGTCATCCGGTGCAGGCATCGCCGGGGGCTCATCTCGACGTCTTGCCGCGTCGGGCGTGGAATTTCTGGACACGCCCCCACCAGCTCCTCCCACATCGGGGTCAGCTGCCGGATGGCCCGCGAGGCGGGATCTATCCGCAGCCGCCGCATGAACTCGGTCACCACCCCAGCCGCGGCGACCAGGGCACCGCCTCCCAGCATGTAGGTGTAGTTGTTTTCGTTTGCCCGGAAACGGAATTCGACATAGGCAGTGGCGGTCCCGGTTGCCGCGCACAGCGAAGAGACAATGATCAACAGCGCTTCTTCCACCGCCCAGGCGCCGACGATCACGATCATCAGATAAGTCAGCCGGTGCAGCGGCCGAAGATGACCGGCCCGCAGCTCCTTGACGCTCGTCGTCACCATCAGTGCTCCGGGCACGCCGCACCAGGCGGAGAAGATCGCGAAGTACACCGGGGTCTGCCAGCCCTCGGCTCGATCGATGTAATCACCCAGCGCCCGCGAGTGAGTCCCAACAATCAGCATCAGCGCAGCCGACACGCAGACGGTGCCCCACACCGACCGGCTCATACGGGCGGCATGTGCCGGCGTGCGCTCCGACCACGAGGCCACCAGCAGTAGCAACGGCGCGAACATGACCACCATGACCGCCGACGACAACTGCCGGGTAAACGCGACGCTGAACACACCCTCCTGCGCGAGCCAATCCTGCACCACACGCTCACGCAGCAATCCCGAAGCCGTTCCGAACAGCAGGCCATAAGTGATCAGACGTTCACTCGGTCGGGCATCGACCGAAAGCCACAGCAGCCGAAACATCAACGCCACCACGCTGAATCCGAGGACTGTCCAGGCGACCGGCGCTGGTGCCGACGAGGTCAATGCTCTCCCCACAGTGACGTCATCGGCTGGCTGGCCCGCCACCGCGAAGTACTCGACAGCATCAGATCGGCGAACACCTCTGCCTCATCCTCCTGGCTGTCGGCGAACTCGCTTCGCCCCAGCACCCGCCGGATCGTAGCTGGGTCGATATCCGGCAACAGCCGCTGCAAGCCGTCCAGGTCCCCGGCACCCGCGTTGTGGTTGAGCACCATATGACCAACCTCGTGCCACAGGATCTGATCAACATGGAAACTCGTAGTGCCAGCGGCGTACGCGACCACATCCCCGGCGTCGGTGTCGAGCCACAAACCGCAGGGGGCACCGCGCCCGAGATTCCACACATCAGGTAGCACGCCGGATTCCACCGCCATCAGCTGGATCCGACGACCACGCCAGGCCCCCAGCGCAGCCAGAAACCTCTCCCGGTTCCAGGGCGACGGAACCAGGTGGGCAATTTCGGCCCGTGCGTCGAACACTCGCCGCGTCGAGTCATCCACCCTGCATCACCTCGCGGCCAACCCCGAAGCTTCAGCACCGTCGCGACGTAACGCGGTCGAGGAGGCTGAGAGTACTGAACCGTGTCGTGATTGATCCGCCTGCAGTAGTGACATGATTTCTCCTGTGTCCGTGGACTTTTCGCTGAAATGCGTCGCGCCTCATGTGGGCGACTACAGAGTTGGACGTCGCAGCGGATGATTCGGTTCCGTTGAAGTCGGTGGGGATTCTGTCAGCGAAGCAGCTGTGCCTCAGATCGAACCCGCGGCCTCACACGGGCTGATGCCCGGGACGGGACCCAACTCTGCATGCAACCACCGCGCAGAACTTCAGATCCGAGTTACGCGAACGGTTCTCACGGTCGTCCGGTCCCGGAGGACAGCACGTCAATACCACCGATAGCCGGGTAGAGCTGTCGTTCGACCTCGCCAACTCGCCCTCGGTGCCGGATTGGCTGCGCACCCGGATGCTCGACCGCCTGGCCACCCGCCTGGTCAACGGGGTGCTCACGATCGCCGCATCGGAGCGACGCGCACAGCTGCAGAACCGCGCGGCCGCCCGCGAACGTCTGGCCTCGTTACTGCGTGACGCCGCTGCCGCCCCGCCACCTGTTCGCCGCGCCACCAAGCCCTCGCGCGGAGCAAAGGAACGTCGCATCTCCGCGAAGAAACGGCGCGGCGTCACCAAACGCAACCGCCGCGCCTCCCCCGACGACTAGCCGACGGCAGCGCCAATGTCGGGGTATCGGCGGCACAATCGTTGTCGAACGGGCCCGTGCTCCCAAGTACCCGTCTGCATCCTCTCGTCGTTGGCAGCAGCCTAAGCGCAGGCATACCGACACATTCCGCCGATATGAACAGCGCTCGGCCCCGCGAACCGACGGTCGCAGTTCACCGATGATCAACGTCGGGACTCACCAGCGTAGCCAACGGCGGCAAGGGTGATCTCGTCAGCGATTGCACGCAGGTAGCTGGTCGCCGGGCGGCAACCTGTGGCAGAGGGTGCGTGGAAGTGGCTGCAGGGCAGCAGAATCAGACAGAAGCTTTCTCTCGAGATTTCTTCGTTAGTTCGTCAGCAAACTCCCTGATCAATCGGGAAATAGCAATCTCAAGATTCGGTGTGTACATAAAAGTAGATGAGTCGGAACCCTAGCTTTCCAGCATGTTTCGCGGTTTGGATGGATGAGTAGATCCAAACCGATTGAAAGGAAACAGCGTTGGACCCGTTCGTGATTCTTGGTTGGGTGAACACCGGTCTGTCGATGCTGTCTCACGGCTTGTCCGTGGCAGCGCAGGCCCTGGCGCTCATCCTGCCCTTCATCTGACACAAACACCCTGAGAAGTGCTCTCCCAGAGGTGATCACGCTTCTGGGAGGCCCTCGGCCTACCTCGGTCGCCCGCCCTCTCCAATTATCAATCCCCATCTTTTTCCTTCAGGACGAAGGGTTTATTAGGCATGCCCAAATCCAGAAATTCCGATATCCACTGGACCGATGCCACCGGTCCCGAGAAGCTGCGCCACAGGACCTCAAATTGGAGAATCTGCTTGCGCTCCAGCATTGGACGCGGCAGCCGCGCGCTGCTGGCCGGGGCGGTCCCGGCGGCGATGGTGATCGCCGCAGCCGGTGCGGCCAATGCCGCTGACACCCCCGCCGTGATCTCTGATCAGCCGGGGGTCACCAGCCCCGCCCAGCCCGGCACAACCACGCCACCACCCCCGGAACCCACGACGACTCAAGCCCCAGAAGCTGTGCCGCAGCCGATGTACTACGAGCAGCCGCCCGAGGTCCGCAACGAGGCACCGTCGCGTCCGGCGCCGCCGCCGGAGGAGCCGGTCGAGCCGATCCGGATCGAGGAGCTGCATCTGCCCGAACCGGTGCCGCCGGTCGCGCCGATCGAGGCACCGGAGAACATGATCCGCGTCGGGCAGTGGCAGGCCCCGCGCCCGGAGTGGCTGCCCCCCGAATGCGCGGATGCGATCAACGACGTCGCGGCGGGTGCCGAGGCCCAGGTCGCCACCGCGCTGGATTCGGTCGGTATCCCCGCCGGGCGGTCGGATCGGGTCAGTGGCGCGACCTTGGCCGGTGCCGGGATCGGTGGCGCTGCGGGCGGCGCGGTCGTCGGTGCCCCGGTGGCGGCTGCGGGAGCGGTGGTCGGTGGCCTGATCGGCGGAACGATCGGCGGCATCGCGGGCGCCGTGCTAGGCACGGTCGTGCCGGTGCCGGTCATCGGAACCGTGACCTCCGGCGTGGCCGGAACGGCTCTGGGTGCCGCGGTCGGCGCGGCTGTGGGTGCCGCGGTAGTGGGCATTCCTGCCGCTGTCATCGGCGCGGTCGCCGGTGGCACCGTTGGCGCCGGATTCGGTGCCGGAGTGGGAGTCGGTCAGCCATGACCACCTTCACGAAGAGCTGCACGCGCACCACCGCTGTAGCAGCGATGACCACCGCAATCGGCATGGTGAGTGTCGCGACCGGAACCGGCAGCGCGGAGGCGATGCCGATCGGGCCCGGTTGCCCCGCTCTCTACGTGCTGGGGGTCCAGGGCACCGGTCAGTCCTCACCGACCGCGGATCCGCTGGCCGACACCGGCGTCGTCGGCGCGCTGATCGCCCCGGTCCTGTTCGCGGCCCCGGGCCTGGTGCAACGCAGTTACATCCCGTATACTGCGGGCTTCGGTGGTGCGGTCCCCGGCGGCGGGCCCGATCCGTATGTGGTGTCGGTGACCGACGCGCGACGTCAGCTCTACGCCGCGGTCACTCAGATTGCCGACACCTGCCCCGGCACGATGTTCGCTGGCATCGGCTACTCCCAAGGTGCGCAAGCGATGTCGTCCTTCGCCCGCGACATCGGTGCGGGCACCGGCCCGGTCGGGCCGGAACGGATCGCTGGGATCGCCCTGTACGCCCACCCGGACCGCGCCCTCGGCGCACCGATCTTTCCTGGGCGGCCGGGCCAGACGGCGCCGGATCCTGCGCCAGGCACGAGCGGAGCAGCGGTGTCGGCGGTGCAGATCTCCAACCCGCCGGCTGGTGGCGGCGGCATCGCTGATGGCGAGACCAACTACGGGGCGTTGACCGGCCGGGTAGCCGACATCTGCACCGACGGGGATCTGGCTTGCTCGGCACCGGACCGGGCCGCGCTGCTGCGCGTCGGGGCGGAGATCGCCGCCCAAGCCGACCTACGTGACCCCCTAGCTGCGATCGGCTCGCTCAACGCCTTGTTCTCCGCCGCGTTGGGCGATGCCTGGACGACAGTGGTGCTCAACGACTTCCAGTTCGGCGCGGGCAACGTCGACTACGCCCCGCAGCTGGGTCTGGCGGGCCGGTTGATCGACGCCGCCGACCCCCGCACTCCTGCCCCAACCCCAGAGGAGGTCGGTGCGGCGGCGACGCGGTGGAACGAGATCACCGCAACCGTCGCCGCGAACCCGATCGGGCTGCTGCCCAAACTCGCCGTGCAACTGAGTGCGGCGTGGGGGCAGCTGGTCACCGACAACGCCGACCTGCTCAACCCCGCGATCTGGCTGCACTACGCCGACACCGTTGCCCGCCACAACAACTACGCCATCACCGGCCAGCTCAACTCCGGCATCGCCTGGATGGTGGCCCTCGCCCACGACATCGCCGGGAGTCGATGATGACCGATCCCGCCGCCCTAGATGGCTTCTACAGCAGCCCCGCGCTCGACTTCACCCCGCGACCGGGGGAAATCCTGCGCCGCCGCACTGTCGCCACCCCGCGCCTAGACGGCGGCAATCGCGCATGGCAGCTCGTCTACGCCACCCGCACCGCGTTCAGCGCCCCCATCCCAGCCTCCGGAATCGTGATCACTCCTCACACGACCGAGTTCGCCAGACCCAGTCCTATCCTGGTGTACTGCACAGCCTTTCATGGTCTCGGCGGGCATTGTGCACCGTCACAGCTGCTGGCGGGGGAGAGGACCGAACCCGAAACCGGGTTCATCACCACCGCTCTGGAACGCGGCTGGACGGTGGCCGTGCCCGACGGGCACGGCCTGGGCATGACCGGGCTGGGGCCGCACCAGTTCCTGGCCGGCCGCGCCGCCGCACATGCCGTGCTCGACCTCGCCCGCGCTGTGCGCGCGCTGCCGGAACTGGACTCGGCGCAGGCGCCTTGCACGGTATGGGGATACGCCGATGGCGGGCGCGGCGCGGTCTGGGCCGCCGAACAACAGCCCCAGTATGCACCGGAGCTGGATCTGCGCGGGGTCGCCGCGGGTGCTGTCGTGGCTGATCCTGGTGCGCTGATTGCCGAGATCGATGGCGGTCGGTGGGCGGGGCTGGGGTTGGCCGGGCTGATCGGGCTGGGCCGCGCGTATACGCATCTGCCGGTCGGCCACATCCTCACCGACGACGGCCACCGCACGATCGAGCAGGCCCGAGAACTCGACGCGGCGGCGCTCCTGGTCACCTACCGCAACGAGCCGTTGGGGCGCTGGTGCGAGCGACCCGACCCGTGGAACGACCCCCTCTGGCGGTATGTACTGGCCAACGAGACCAGCGGTCGCGTAGCCCCGCAGGTGCCCGTGCATCTCTACCACGGCACTGAAGACGCCCTCGTGCCGGCGGCGATGGGACGCGGACTGTTCGCCGAATACCGCGCGCTCGGAGTCGATGTGAGCTGGCGCGAGTACGCGACCAGCCATATCGGCACCGCCACCGATGGTGCCGCCGAAGCCATCGCCCGGCTAGCCAGCTATCTGCTGCACCGACCCGGCACCGCCGCCCGCCCGGCACCACCGAGTCCCCAGACCACCTGAATCGCCTGCCCGCACCACGAACCCCCGACCGGGGTGCGGGGAGGCCCCCAAACCAGATCGAGGCGAAGTCCCATGCATCCCAGCACCACCCGAACCCGGACATTACGGCGCGTCACCGCGACAGCGCTGACGTTGGTGACCGTGTCGGTGGCAGGTGCCAGCACCGTCCACGCCGACACCGGAGTCCCGCTCGGCGCGAAATGCCCGAGCCTGTATGCGCTGGGGGTGCAGGGCAGCGAGGAGGCCGCCCCTGACGCTGCGATGACCAGTGACTCCGGTGCACTTGGGCAGATGTTCGGTCCTCTGGCCGCGGCAGTGGGGGATCTTATGCAGCGGGCCTACGTCCCCTACGGCCGCGCACCCGACGGGACAGTGCTGCCGTATGACGTCGCGATCACCGCTGCCGCCGACCGTTTGGAGCAGATGGCCGCCGAGGTCGTGGCGCGGTGCCCGAACACGAAGATCGCTGCCGCTGGATACGCCCACGGCGCACCCGCGGTCTCGCGGTTCGCTAATCGGGTTGGAGCTGGGAACACACGCGTCGGCGCCGACCAAGTTGCCGGAATCGCGTTGCTGGCCAACCCGAACCGTGACGCGAACACCCCGGTGCTGCCTGGCCGCGCGGACAGCACCACCCCCTCGGCCGCACCCGGGACCATGGGGGAGAAGGTCGCAGAGATCTCGCTGCTCAACCCACCGTTATCTGGGGCTGGCATCGCCGCGACGACGCCGTCGAGCGGATACGGGGCGTTGACCGGCAGGGTCGCTGACCTGTGCGTCGCGGGAGATGCGACCTGCGATGCTCCGGCCGGGAGCCCTCTGGCCACCACCGCCGCCAATATTGCTGCCCGCTCGGACCTTCGTGACCCGATCGCGGCGGTATCCACGATCGCACAAGCCTTGTCGGCGACGGTCTACACCACTGTGGTGAACGTGGTCAACGAGGACCTGACCGGCACCAGCCTCGATCAACTGTCCTATCAGCCTGCCAAACCCCTCGGTCAACGCTTGGCCGAAGCCTCCAACCCGAACACCACCCCACCCGGCCCGAACGACGCTCTCGCGGCGCTGTTCAAACTCGGCACCATCGGCCTGAACGCCGTCGTGTCGGTCGTGCAGAAGGTGTTCACCCCGACCACTATCGCCGAACTGGCGACCGTGGGGCTCGCGAATCCGTGGGCGGCAGTCGCCACGTTGGGCGCCAAGCTCGCCACCGCGGTTATCGAGTTGGTGGCGCCGCAGACGACCAGCCGCTGGATCAACCAAGCCTTCGACGCGATCACCAGCACCATCACCGACCACAGCGAGCTCTACACCCTGGCCGGCTCCGCCCAGTACAGCGACACCGCCGGCCGCCACGGCTCCTACCAAACCGTGCCCGCCACACCGACCGGACGCTCAGCCCTGAACGCCACAGCCGAATGGTTCACCGCGCTCGCCCGCGACCTCGCGGCCACCGGGACACCGTCGGCGGCCCCACCGAAGTCCGCCGCCCACTCGACGACCAGAGCCCCCCACCACGACGTCCCGCAGCGGCCCTGCCGGACCGGCGGTCCCGACGCCGAGCGGCGGTCCTTAGACCCCTTCGGGCGGAGTCCGATTCCGCAGACGTACCCACCCCCTGTCTGCTGATTCTCCCCTGGCACTCCCGCCCGAAGGGCCCTCCACTGTCCGCCACCACACCGAGGAGGTGAGAACCCGACATGCCGAACACCCGAACCGAACCTGACACCAGCGGTGAGCACGGCTCGGGCTGGTTACATCCAACCGACCCGGTTGCCCTGCAACCTGTCCTGCCCGTGACCGACGATGCGGATCCAGACGTCTGCGATGGATGGCGGTGGATCAACCAGCAAACTCCCCCGTCACCGCAGCCCACCACAAGGTCGGGGCGCACTGTGCCTCGGCGCGTATGGGTCGGGCTTGCCGCCGGACTCGGGGTGGCCGCCATGCTCATCGGCGCGGGAATCAGCTCGGTCACCGACCGCCCGTACATGGCCACGCCGATCCCGCCCCTGACCGCGAGCCTTCCGACAATGACGCCACCATCGGGCGGCGCGTGCGCCGGGCTGTCCGGGCAAACCGTCACCGGCACCGCAGGCGACGCCCACAGTCTGGCCGGGGTAATCGCGGCGTTCGAGCACGCCTACTACGTCCAGCGCGACGCAGAGTCCGCGCTGCGGCTGATCGCCCCCGAAGCCGGTCTCGAGCTCGAGACGTTGGCGGCGGCCATAGCCTCCATCCCGACCGGCACCACGCATTGTGTCGCGATCACCCCGATCGCCGAGGGCGCTGCCGAGGTGCACCTGGTCGAGCGGCACCCCGACGGGCAGCGCGTCGACTACCTCCAGTTGATCAACATCCGTCACGACCCCGGCAATGTCGCCATCACCAACATTCAGAAGCGGGGATGAGCGATGGCCGCACCGCTGCACCTGCACCTGCACCAAAACCACCGCGACCTCGGGCACCGTCTCAACCCGGGCACCGTCGCCGCGCCCGCGCCGGAACGGTTGGCGCCGGTGCGGGAAACACCGCTGCCGACCACGGGTGCGCACCCCCCGCTGTTCGCCGTGCTCGGCGCGCATGGTGGCGCCGGTACCTCGACGCTGGCGCGGTGGTGGGCCCCGGCCGCTGACACCGGTCTGGCCTGGCCCGCCTCACCCCGCACAACGCAACAGGTGATCGTCGCCGCCCGGCTCTGTATGCCCGGTCTGACCGCCGCGGCCGATCGGCTGCGCGAATGGCACGCCGGACTGGCCCCGGACGGCGTGCGGGTGATCGGGCTGGTGCTGAGCGCTGCTCGCCCGGGGAAGGTTCCCGCGGCCGTGCGCCGGTATCGCACTGTCGTCACCGAGCTGGTCGACCACGTCTACGACATCGGCTGGCACGACGAACTTGTCGTCCGCGAACTCACCGAACTCGCCCAGTACTTCCCCTTCGACCCGGCACCGCCGCGCCGCACCCGGTTACGTGAGGCGGTCCCCGCCGACGTGCACCGCGCCGGAACCCAGATCATCACCCACCTCGCAGCCGCCCGTTCGGTTGCTGCACAACAGGATTCGGAGACATCGCCATGACCACCGCGTATACGGTCGGCGAGGCGCTGACCGTGCTCGCCCAAGAAATCAAGATCACCCCCACCGTGCCGCCCGGGGCGCCACAGCTGCTCAACCTGGTCAACTATCTGTCCTGGATCGTCATGCTCGCCGGGATCGCGGCACTGATCTACGCCGGCGGCAAATTCGGCTGGGAGAGATTCCACGGCGGCGCGGTCGAATCACCCAAGATCATCCTCGGCGCCCTGGTCGGCGGCATCATCGCCACCAGCGCCGGAGCGATCATGAACGCCGTCGTCACCGGAGGCGCATAACCATGCGCCACTTCCGAATTCATCCCCACCCCTCGACAACCACACACGGCGCGCCTGACGCACCTGGCACCTGGAGCGCCGCCAGCGGAGTTCTGTACGCACCGATCGCTGCGCGCAAACACCGCACGATCAGCCACCCCGACCTGAGCCCGTTCACCGTCCCCGCCCCGGACGGGATCCGGCTCTCGGCGGCACGCCTCGGCCCGGCTTTGGCTCCGGCGAGCGTGGTCTACGTCCACGGCATGCTGACCGACTCCACGTACTGGACGCCACTGACCGGGCACCTGCACCGACGCCTCGACGGGGGTGTCACCCAGATCGTTTACGACCAGCGCGGGCACTGCACACCGGAGAATCCAGAACCCGGGGTCGCAACCACGTTGCCGGTGCTTGTCGATGACCTCGACGCGGTCATAGCGCGCGCCCACGGCGCGGTCGTCTTGGTGGCGCACTCGGTGGCATCGCTGCTTGTGGGGGCATGGGTCGAGCAGTACCCACGCCGTGCCCGCGCCTTGACGGGCATCGTGCTGTTCAACGGCTGCCCCGAATTCCCCTGTCTCCCAGCGTCCGACGTGCCTGCCGGGCGACGCTCCCGGCACCCTGGGCGCCAGCTCGTCGAGGAACTGACCACCTACCTGTACGAGCCGCCGACCCGCTATGGCTTGCCACGCCGGAGCCTGTTCGACACCGCCCGCCGCGGGACGTGGAGTGACAACCTCGACGCCACGCTGGCTGCCCTCGCCGCTTACGACAGCGCAACCCTGACCGGCGAGACGGCCAGCATCCTGCGCACCATCCCGACCTGGGTGATGACCGGCCAGCTCGACCCGGTCGTTGCGCCGAGCAGATCCCGGCACCTGGCCGAACGCATCTGGGGTGACTACGACAGCGTCCCCGCCGCCGGACACTCCCTTCCCTATGCGGAGGCCGCCAAGGCCTCCGAGCCGATCCTGGCCGCACTTGAAGTCGCCTACCGCACTCACCAGCAGAACGGCGGCTCGCTGTGATCGCCAAACCCCTTCCCGTGCAGGTGCTCTCACCGCTCACGCAGCTGCTGGGCTACCTAGCCTGGTTCGTGCTGCTGCTGTGCATCGCCCGCACGGTGTGGGTCGGTGGCCTGCTGGCGATCCGCATGTACCGCGAAGAAGGCGTCGAAGGACTCCTCGGCGCACTCGCAGGCGCGGCCCTGCTCGGCTCGGCCAGCACGATCGCCATCGCCGTCCTGCCTCCCACCTGATCCTTCCGAGGAGACCAACCACGTGAACCCCTTTCGCAAACACCGCATCGGCGTCGTGGCCGTACTCGCCTTCACTGGACCGATTGCTGCGGCTGGCCTGCTCGCCTGCAGCGGCGTGGACACCAGCGAATCCGCTCAGGCGAACTCCACCGCGACCGTCGCCGTGCCCACCGGATTGCGTTGGCAAAGCTTCGAGGGCGTCGACCTCCCGGTCGCCGACCAAGGTCCACGCCACACCGAGGGACCGGTAGCCAGCGGATTCGACCGGTCACCAGCAGGTGCCGCGCTGGCCGCGATCCACTCGACCGTGCGGATATCGATCGCCACCGACAACCAATGGCCCACGGTCGGGCAGCAAATGCTCGCCCCGGGACCGGGCCGCGACAGCTGGGCTACCGCTCGCGCCCAGATTTCGATCACCGCCGCGATCATAAGCGGCGCACCGAAAGTCTTGGGCTATGTGATTCCCCGCTACACCCTCGACGCCACCGACGTCGACATCTACACCATCCACCCCGACAACTCCGTCACCCGCAACAGCACTCACGTCCTTTGGCAAGGCGACGACTGGCGCCTGCGACTACCCGTCAACCCAACCATCGCCCCCGTCGCCGCCGTTGTCGTGCCACCGGTCGACATGGTCGCGCTCGCGCCGCGCTGAGGAGGCCAACCCGTGAGATCCCATCGTCTGCTGATTGTCCTGCTTGCCGGCATCACCGCCGTCGTGGTCGCCGTGTTTGTGCTGACCATCACCAACGACAACGGCCCCCGCGATATCCCCGTCGGTCCCGGCAGTACCACTGCGCCGACCGAGCGAACGTTCCCTGACCTGCCGCCGACCACCGATCTGTTCGGCAATCGCCTGGAAGTGCCACACGACGAATCCGGAGTTGCCCTTCCCCAAGATGCCACCACACGCCCCGACCCAACCCGCGGTGACTATCTGAGCACCGCGCCCGCGCGGATGCAGTGGCAACGCGGATGGGGCGGTGCAGCACTACCGGTATCGGGCAGCGACGGCCCGACCCGCATCCACCAGGGAATCGCGACGGGTTTCGCGCGCACACCACAGGGAGCAGCCCTTGCCGCCCTCGACGCGGTCGGGCGGGCGTTGGCCGCACCGGAGGGCATTTGGCAGCACGTCGTGCGCGATCGCTACTACGGGGGTGGCCAGGCGTTGCTCGACCGTTTCGCACGCTCACGCGAACGCACACTAGACGCCGCCCGATACGTCGTGGTGCCCGACGGAATCCGGATCCAACCGGGATACCGCGATGACCTCGCAGTCGTCCAGGTCGCCAGCCACGATGATGGCGGCTACTCGATCTCGACCTGGCCGATGGCATGGATCGACGGTGACTGGCGTGTCCGTGTACCCGACGACGTAGAAATGCTCTGGCGCCCAGGCGCATTGACCTCGACACTGGCCGACTTCGGGCCATGGCAGGGCCGGCCATGACCGGTCTCCAGCACACGACGAACCCCGTACATTCTGCCGGGCCGTTGCATGCCCAGCTCGAGCTACCTGATGTCTGCGATCTCCCGCTGGGACCCCAGCAGGCTTGCCAAACAGTCGGGCAAGCCACGTCCGACACGGCGAACTCCGTGTTCGAGGACATGGTCGCGGCGCTGGGAGAGGGCTTCGGCAAGCTGTTGCGGTTCCTGATGACGTGGTGGACCGCGCTGCCATCACCGCAGCTGGCGAACAACGAGGGCGGCCTGGGCCCAGCGCTGTCGGGGATCAGGGACTACACCAGCGGCCTTCAGGTGCTGCTACTCACGGCCGGGATCCTTTTCGCTGCAGCCCGTTTGGCGCTGGCGAAGCGAGGCGGCGTTGCCGGTGAGGCGCAAGAGAGCTTCCTGATGCTGGCGCGAGCGGTGTTCGCGTCGATGACTTTCGCCGCCGTGATCACTGGTGGAACACGTGCGGGCGATGCGTTCGCCGAGTGGGTTCTGTTCGACGCTTCCCGCGGCGACATGCACACCATCGTCGCCGAGCTGGTCGAATTCGATCTGAAAACCCGCTCGGGCCTGGGCTCCGGTGTCCTGCTGGTGCTGTTTCTCCTGGGGATCATCAGCATGCTGGTGCAGCTAGTGATGCTCGTGGTCCGCCAAGCCCTGCTGATTCTCGTTGTGGCGGTGATTCCCATCGCGGCGGCTGCCTCCGGAACAGGGCCAGGTTCCCAGGCGTACAAGCGGCTGTTGAGCTGGTCGCTGGCGTTCGTCCTGTGGAAACCCGTCGGGGCGTTGGTATATGCGATCGCCTTCACCGTGGCTGGGCGCGATCAACAGGACCCGCAGCTGGTGCTGCTGGGGCTGATCTTGCTGGTCATGTCGGTCATCGTGCTGCCCGCCCTCATTCGACTGGTCGCACCCGCAGTAGCGACGTTCGGCGCAGGCGGTGGAGCGGCGCCCGTACTGGCAGGAGGTGTGGCAGGCGTGGCGATGGCTGGTATCGGCGATCAGTCGCAAGCACGCAAGGTCAGCGAAGGCGAAAACGACCCAGGCGGCGCATCACCAGCAGGCGGTTCGCCCCCGCCGGGCGGCCCGTCCAGCGGTGGTGGTGGTGGCCGTCCGATGTCCGGCGGCGGGGACAGCGGTTCCGCGACCGCAGGGGCCGGTAACTCCGGAACCGGTGGCAGTGGCTCAGGCGGCGGTGCGCGACCCACCGGAGCAGGAGCGGCGAAGTCCTCGAGTGCGTCCGGCGTGGGAAGCGGCGCTGGGGAGGCGGCCGGTGCTGCTGGCGCCGGTATCGCCGGTGCGGTCGTAATGGGTGCGCAGATGGCCAAAGACATGGCACAACAGGGGGCTTCGGCGATCGAGAGCCCTACCCGTGATGCGACAGAGAGAGGGCTGAATCCGGATGCATTGGGGCCGGGGGAGGTTCGGCGATGACCGCACGCATGTACGGCCGATGGGAACGCCCCCGATCCGCTGGGTTCTTCGGCCTGACCTGGGGTGTGTCCATGCTGGGGCTCGGCTTGATCATCACCGTGATGGTCGGGTTCATGATCACCCGATCGCTGCCGGTCGCCGCGAGCCTGATCGTGGTCGCCGCCTTGATGTTCACACCGCTGGCGATCACACGCAACGGGCGCACCGGCTGGGAGGTCGCCCTGCTGCGGGTCCAGTTCGCCGCCGCCCGAGCGCGCGGTGAGCATGTCTACCAGTCTGGCCGGTTCTCCAAGTTTCCTGGCGTCGCGAAACTTCCTGGCCTGCTGGCAGATTCGCGGCTGTCGGAGTATGAGACGGCGGGCGGGAAACGCTTCGCCATGGTTCACATCCGCCGCAGCGACCACTACACCGTGGTCCTGCGGGTGATCCCGCGCGGAAAGGAACTCGTCGACCAAGCTCAGATCGACTCCTGGGTCGAGGGATACGGCCAGTTCCTGGCCACCCAGAGTCGTGGCGGGGAAGTCGTCGCGGTGACTTCGGTGCTCGAGAACGTCGTCGAAACCAGGCTCAGGCAAGCCCGTGAGGTCGCTCGCTTGGTCCGCCCCGACGCCCCGGCTTACGCGCAGGCGGTGATGCGGGAGGCTGCCGCCGATGTCGGCGGGGTAGGGGTGCGGATCGAGGCGCGCATCGCCATTACCTACCGTGCGATCGGCAAGGGCCGCATCCGCCGCGACGAAGCCGAGCAGGCCCGCGAGATCGGGCAACGCCTGCAAGGAATCCTCTCCCAGCTCGCCCGCGCCGGTCTCCCGGCGACGCCGCTACAGGCATGGGAAGTGCTCGGCCTGGTGCGCACCCGCTACGACCTGGCCTCCCAACGTGATGTCGAAGCCGCAGGCGCCGACATCACCGGCACCCAGTCGTGGGACTCGGTGGGCCCGATCGCGCATCAGGACCGGTGGGATCACTACATCCACGACGGCGCCCGATCGATCACCTGGGAAATGGACGCCGCACCGCGCGGCGCAGTCATGGAAACCGTCCTCGAGGAGCTACTGCGCCCGCGCGCGGATGTGCCACGCAAGCGCGTGGCGGTCGTCTACCGGCTGCATTCGGCGGCCGAGGCCACCACCCTGGTCGACTCCGACTTCCGCGACGCCGTCGCCGCCGAGCAAACCGAACGTGGCATCGCCACCGCCTCGGCGCGGATCCGGGTCGGTAACACGCAAGCCGCCCGCGAAGAACAAGCCCGCGGCGCGGGCCTGACGCGGTTCGGGGCGCTGATCACGGTCACCGATCACCTCGACGGGGACCTGCCAGGGATCGAGGCGTCGGTCAAGGGCATGGCTGCCGCGTCGCGGCTGGGGGTGCGCCGTTGCTACGGCACCCAGGCCGCTGCGTTCGCCGCCAGCCTCGGGATCGGGTTGATCCTGTCCGAGCACACCTCGATCTCCAAGCGGGTCGCCGCATGAAAAATACCCGCCGTACCAAGACTTCTCGGCTCGCGCGTACCGAAACGGTGGCGGGGGTGCGGGTGCTCACTTCGCAGGCGCACGCCGCGACTGAGGCGGCTGCCGCCAAGCCCGGTCCGCGTGGTTGGCGGGCACGGCTGGCGATATCGGCCGATGATCATCGCAGGTCCACTGCCGCGCGGCGCGCGGAGGACTCCGGACGCGATGGCTTCGACAAATCCCTAGCGCAGCTGACCGACCGCGGCTATCGCGGGCTCGGCGGCGGCCGCGCCGCCGTGGTGCCCGGCACTCCGGAGTGGCGGGCGACCACCGTGCAAGTCGCCGGATTGTGGCCGTTCACCGTCGGCGCCAGCGCACCCACGATCGGGACACCGGTTGGCGCGCACTACATCACCGGCGCACCTGTGCATTTCGACCCGATGTCGTGGTTCTTGCGCGGGTTCATCACTGCCCCGATCGCGTTCGTGCTTGCCCTCAATGGCTTCGGCAAATCCAGCCTGATCCGGCGGATGGTGACCGGCGCGGTCGCGGCCGGGGAGACGGTGCTGTGCATGGGGGATACCAAACCCGACTACCGCGACTTGGTGATCAAGCTCGGTGGTCAGGTTGTCGACGTCGGCTACGGGCACGGCACCATCAACCCCCTTGACGTCGGCGCGCTCGGCGCGGTCGTCGAGCGGCTTACCGGCTCGGATCAGCGCCGCCAGGTCACTGCCCGTGTCGAGGCCGGGCAGGTCAACATCGTGGCTGGCCTGATCGAGTTGGTGCGCGGGTCGCGAGTTGCTGACTACGAAGAAGTTCTCTTGGCTGCTGGGCTGCGCGAGCTCTACAGCCCCGCAATTGGTTTCAGCTATGAGCGCCCGCCGCTGCTGTCGGACCTGCTGGAGGTCATCTCCGGCGGCGGCGAACACCTGCGCCGGTTCGCCGAAGAAGACGACGAATCCGCCTACCGAGCCAGCACCAAAACCCTGCGCCGCTCCTTGCGCGCGCTGGTCGAGGGGCCGTTCGGGGCGATTTTCAACGGGCCGACCACCACCCGTCTCGACCTGGCAAGTCCTGCGGTGTGTGTGGATGTCTCCCGAATCCCCGAAGGCGACACCAAACTCTTGGCCGCCGTCCTGATGGTTTGCTGGAGCGAGGGTTTCGGTGCGATCGCTGCCGCCCACGCACTCGCTGACGCTGGGCTCGCGCCGCCGCGCACGTTCGAGGTCGTCATGGACGAGATCTGGCGTGTGCTCGGGGTGGGGGAGTTCATGGTCGACCGCGTCGACGCCCTGACTCGATTGAATCGTACGTTGGGTACCGGGTTGATCATGTGCAGCCACACCGTCAAAGACCTCGCTGCCTTCGATTCACCCGCCGCTCAAGCCAAAGCCCTCGGCTTCTTCGAGCGGGCCCGCGCCAAGCTGATCGGTCCGGTCGGGCCGGAGGAGATCAACCGTATCCGTGCTGCGGTCGGTGTCACCGATACCGAGAAACTCCTCGTCACCTCGTGGGCGGCGCCGCGACCACCCAGCGACGACGACCTCGATCCGTCGCGTCGCGAAACCCCGCCCGGCACTGGCTGTTTCCTGCTCAAGACCGGCGAGGCCAACGAGCCCGGTATTCCTTTTCGTCTGGTGTTCACCCCGACTGAGCGTGCTGCGGATGTGCACAACACCAACCGGCGCTTCGACAACCTGCCCGCAGCAGGGGAAGCGAGCAGGTGATGACCGATGGACATTTCCTCGCGGGTTGTGGTTGCGACCGCGCTCGGCCTTCCGGTGGCGCTGATTTTGCTGTTACTGGTGATCATCGGCGCCGACCCGGCACTGACCTGCGCCAGCCTGCTCTCAGCGCACGGTGTGACCGGGGTGGGTGGCCCGACCGAGCAATCTGTGGCGGGGTTGTCGGAGCGGCAACTGCAGCTGGCACGCAACGGGGTCGCGATCGGCAAACAACGCCGGATGCGGGAGTCGGTGATCATCGCCGAGCTGGCTGCCCAAGCCACCGAATCAACTTTCCGGAACCTGGCCAACCCGGCGGTGCCCGAATCGCTGAACTACAGCAACGACGGACTCGGCTACGACCACGACTCGGTCGGCCCGCACCAGATGCGCGCCAGCATCTGGGGATCGGTCGGCATCGCGACACTGATGGACCCGATCTATCAGATCAACTGGTTCTACGACCACGCCCAACAACTCGGCGCCGCCGCGGAACGGATGTCGCCGGCCGAGCTCGCTCAAGCGATCGAACACTCGGCACCGAACGCCTACGGGGCGCAACTGGAGTTGGCGCGGCGACTGTATGCGCTGTTCGCCGACATCGACGTCTCCTCAATGCCCCGCACGTCGGCCGGATCATCGGCGGCCGGATGCGGGCCGACCGGCTCCGGCACCCCGTTGCCCGCGGAAGCGAGTGCGTTCGGGCGCGCGGTGATCGAACACGCCGCCCGCTGGATCGGCACCCCGTATGTGTGGGGAGGCGGCGACACCAGCGGCCCAACCGGAGGCGGGTTCGACTGCTCCGGGCTAACCCTCTACGCCATCTATCACGCCTCGGGTGGGCGAATCCGGTTGCCGCACTACACCCAAGCCCAACAAGACCATCCCACCGCACAGCCGGTGTCGTTCGCCGAGCGGGCACCTGGGGATCTGATCTTCTTCGCCGCTCCTGGCGATGCGGATTCCCATCACGTCGGCATCTACTACGGCCGCGACGAACAAGGCCGCGACCTGCTGCTGCATGCCCCGCAAACCGGCCAGACCGTCACCCTCACCCCGCTTTCGGCGTGGGAGGGCGAACGCACGGACGCGCGCCGCTACACCAGCCCCTCCACCCCAACCCCCSACACCACCCCGGGAGGTCGAGCATGAAAACCACACCCACCGCCACAGCCCCGCAACCCGGTGTCACGCCGGAGATGGTCGTGCGCGTCCGCGCCGCCGAGCTGCACGGGTTCACCAGCACCCGCCAGTTCGATCAGGTCGCCACCGAGCACGGGTTCACCGACGCGTCCACCTTCGAACGATATCTGACCGCACTGCTGGTCGAAGCCGAGATCGACTACGAAGGACTGCGACAAACCGAGGTCGCACGCCGCACCGTGCACCATCGGCTGTCGGTGATGGCGGCGCGGGGGCCGCGGCTGACGCTGTGGTCAGCAGCCACCATGACGACATTCACCGTCTGCCGCGCCGACGGACGAGTCATCTGGCACGACCTGTTTTCCCGCGACACTGCGATCGATGGCGGTGCAGCAGCTGCGGAAGCCTCCGCACAGCAGGCGATCTGGCTTGCCGGGCAAGCGCGTGCGCAATGGGGAGCCGAAGCAGCCAACCTGCACCTGATCCTGGCCCGCAGCGGTGGCGTCGACGTCGAGAACCTGCATCGCGCCGCCGTCACCACCGCGCTGGTGCTGGATGTGGTGACCGATCCGGTGTGCAACCCGGCCGCCGAGCAATGCAGTCGCCGCGACGCCGTCGACTGGTACACCACCGACCTCGGCGGCCTGCTCCACCCGCACCGGGAGTCGGCATGACCAGCACAACATTCCTCACCACCATGATCGCTCTCGCCGCCGCGACCGCAGGATGCGCCGCGAACACACCCCCACCAGCGGACAGCGATGAACAACATTGCCAGGCTGCGAGTTTCGTACAGCCTTTCGGTGAGGTGGACCCGTGTTCGGCCGAAGCAGTGCTGACCGCGGCGGTAACCGCCGCGTTCAGTTATCGGCCGAGCGGGCACGCCGACCAGCGCGTGTCATTCCGGGCCGCGCGTCCGTTGATGGATCCACGATTCGCCGCACGCGCCGAGTCCGCGGCCCTGGTGTGGGCGCCGGTGAGCGCCACGCAATGGCAGCAGTGGCGCACCGACGACGTCACGATCACCGTCTCCGCCCGCGTGACCAGGGACGACCATCCCACCGATACCGCGACCACCGCGAGCCGTGTCCTGGCCATCGACTTCGAACCCAGCAACCAGCCCCAGATCAGGTGGGCCGTGTACGGCCACGCCACCCGCACCACTGCCGCCTCGGCGTGGTTGCTGTCCGGAATGGAGGTTCTCGCGTGAGTGGCGATCCGGTCGAAGAGTCTAGTCAGGCGATGCGCAACGGTTTCGTCCAAGCGCTGCAAACCTCGCACACCACCGCGGCGCTGATGCGGGGACGCGGCGGGGAAGCGCGGTCGAAGGCGGAGTCCGAGCAGCGCCTGCGCCACGCCGCAGGCAAGGAGCGGCGCTCGTTCATCGAACACCGGCTCCGCGTGATCGACGCTGTGGAATCAGCGGGCCAAGCACGGGAACTCAACACCGCCAAGGTCGACGAAGTTCGCGCCCGGATCGAGCGGAGCGGGGAGCTGCACGAGCTGGAGCAACGGCAGAAGAACCGGCAGATGGAACGTGCCGATGCCGACCTGGACCGCCGAGACAATGCCGGGAAGCTCGAGCGGAAACACAAGATCCGAGTCCACAAGTTACAGGTCGACGGTTACACCAACCGGGAAGCACGCGCGGTCGCGTTGCATGAACTCGACGTCGAACTCAAGGAACTGCTGATCGATATCCGCCGCCGCGCAGCGGGTTTCACTGACACCCTGACCACGCACGGCGAATCCGGCGAAGCGATGGCCTCAGCAGCCGCGTTCGCCGCTGCCAAGGGGGCGCAGGGGTTGTCCGAGCAGCACGACCGTGACGCCGACGCCTACGCCGAGCGGTTCGCCGAGGATACCGGCACCGACTACACCGAGGTCATTGACGCCACCATCATCGAAGACTTCGGCGACTTGGATGACCTCGACGCGGGGGTGGGAGAGCAGGCCAGGTCGTCGGTGGCGATCGAGGACATCGTTGGTCTCACTGAGGAGCTCAGTTTCGCCACCCATCTCACTCACGAGTTCGCTGATTTGTCCGAGGAGGCGGCCGCCCATTCCGACGAGGGGTCAGCGATCGAGGAATCTGTCGACGCCGCCGGACTCAGCGGCGACGGTCTCACGGAGGCGATGGATTTCGCCGTGGATCCCGACCCGCCGTCGGTGCCCATGTCACCAGTACCTGATCCGGGGATCGAGCCATGACCAGCGAACGAAGCTCAACCAGGGTTTGGCCGCGTGATGGCCGGAGCCGGTGACCGCTCCGCCGCAGGGGGCCAGGCGGCATCTGGGATCCGAAAACGAAAGAACACCAACCCTTCACGAGAGAGGCGCAAGCCATGAGTCAACCTTCATCGGAGTTGGAGGGACTGCCCAGTTGGAAGCTGCGGCTGCTCGAACGCATCCAAGATACCTCCACCGACCACGCGCGGGTTCTGTTGCAGGGCTACCCCACCTATGAGCCGCATGACGGCAGCGGGGAAATTCCGATGCAGACTTGGCGCACCCACCTGCGCGCCTTGGACGCTGACCGCACCGAAATCGAGATCCACGCCGCCGCAGTCGGCGTCCCGGCTGCGGCGATCGCACACGCACGGGCTGCCGGGCAGCGCGGGTTGCGGTGGGCCGACAGCGTGCACTCCCCACGCATCATGCGCCACGGCCAGGACCCGGTGCGCGCGCACATGATCGAAGGCATCTCCAATGATGTGTGGCAGCTCGAGCACATGGCCGCGATCAGCGTCGAACACCAGCTCCGCGGCCTACACGACGGTTTCGCGCCCGACCCGGCCGCAGCCGGGCAGTTCGACCGGAACATGGCCGCGCTGTGGACCCGGGCGAATGAGACCGCTCACATCATCGGCCTCACCGGCGCCGAGTGCACCGAGTTGTGGGATCGCGACCGGGCGGGCTGGCTGAAGCTGGTTTCGGTGACAGTGCGCGGTTACGACGACGCCGCCCTGCGGGAACGGTGGCGCGCCTACGCCTGGCGCGGCATTGAACACGAAGCCCGCCGCAGCATCGGCACCCTCGCCGCCGGCCGGGTGACGCTGCACGAACCGGGTGTGGCGCCACCGACCCCGCACCTGCTCATCGACCGTGCCACCGAAGCCCTCACCACAACCACACCTAGCGAGGTGGCCGCCAGCATGGGCCAGGCGGTCGATGCCGCCCTGCCCCCGGATCTGGCCGCGACATGGGAGAACGAACCGGCCACCGAACCCGATATCCGTCCGCCCGAACTCGGCTCGTCGGTCGAGCACGACCTATAAGGGGAGGACGACGATGACGACTCCCGATTCCGAATTCTCGCCGCCGCAGACGGTGGTCCAATGGCAAGCCCAGCTGCTGTTACGCATCCGGCTGCTGGCCGCCGAACACACCCGAATCCTCGACGCCGGGTGGGAGAACTTCGAAGCACTCACCACAGACGGCGATCCCCAGACGGCGTGGCGAACGCATTTGGATGGGCTGGAGGCTCAGCGGGAGCAGGCCGAACAGACCGCGCTGACCGCCGGGGTCGAGGCGGCCTGGATCGAGGATGCCCGTGAACTCGGCAGCCGCAGCACCCGCCCACGCGTCGATGCTGGGTTGCGGCAGAACCCGTCTCGCGACAACGCCGCA
Source organism: Nocardia sp. 2TAF39 (assembly GCF_052114905.1). NCBI lineage: Bacteria > Bacillati > Actinomycetota > Actinomycetes > Mycobacteriales > Nocardiaceae > Nocardia > Nocardia sp. 2TAF39. The sequence goes on along the minus strand of NZ_JBFRFQ010000003.1, from coordinate 80,936 downwards.
CAAGACTTCTACGTCGACATGCTCGCCCTGGACTTGTGGCATCTGGAACGGATGGCCGGTCTGTCGGCTGCCCGCGCGGACCGTATCGCCACCGGGCGGTGGAGCTTCGGCACCAATCCCATTGCCGCAGCGCAGTTCGCGCAGAACATGCAGCTGCGCTACGAGCGCGTCACCGCTCTGGCGCACGCTGCGCAGATCACCACCGCCGAAGCCGACCTGCTCTGGGGGCCGGATGCTGAAGGTAGCCGGCGACAGCATGCGGTCCATCTCGAAACCTACGACGAACTGACGCTGGTCAACGAATGGAACTCCCACGCGACCGCCCGCGGCGAGCTTGCAGTCCCGCCCTACATTCCTACCGACCCCGATACCGGCACCCCCATCGCTGGCGCCGAGGTCACTCCACCGACACCGCAACACATGATCGAGGCCGCCACCGCCGCCCTGCGCGCGGAATTCGTCGATGCCGCCCTCGGCCGCGACGGCGACCTCGACCTCGGCCCCACCGTCATCACCGGAGCCATCGACGCTGCTTTACCCGCAGGCGAGCACACCTGGGACAGCGAGCCCGACGACGCCGACCCGGCCACCAATCCGCACCGCCCGCCCGATCTGGGCACCGACCCCTACTAGCCGAACTGATCGGGAACACGCGACCGATTACTGATCCGACCACACACACTCGCAGCACACGCCTACGTCGACGCACTGGTCACGGGTACTGACCGGGACGCCGAAACCGCACTGCCAGGGGACACCCGAACACGCCGCAGCGCCCGTCACCGTGACGGTTCACGGCACCTTCCCTCACCGGAGGTCGATGATGTCCAACACCACATCCGATTCCGTTGCCCCGCAACGCCGCCAACTCTCCCGTCGCAACAGCGATCGGTGGGTTGAGCGATGAGCTGGCCCGACCCGCGACACGGAGCCACCGATTCGGCGTACTACCACGACGCGGCCGACAGTAGCGAAGCCGAACTACGGGCCGATTTCACGCACTACTACCAGCTGCGGCTGTTCGTACCGTTCGCCGAAACACCCGTACAGGAACAGGAATTCACCGCCCACGCCGATGCGCTGGCTGCTCGATGGGGCCGCCACGTGTCCATCGAGAACCGCAGACTGTGGGAGCAACTACAGGCGGCGGTCTCCGGGTGGGAGCTTCGTCCGGAATCCACCCGCGCCGCCTACGACCGCGTCGCCCAAGCCAAAGCCGACGGAGACCTCCCCGTCGATGCCGTGGTGTGGCGCAACCTGCGCCAAGCAGCCGAAGTCACCGGCCACATCGAAACCACCATCACCGGCTCCGACCAAGACGCCGCTCGATGGCGCCCCCCGGACCGCTCCGCAGGACAAGACGCCGAGCGCGCCAGCCTGCTCGACCGCGCGCTCGGCGGTCGCGGCCCGGAGGCGGCGAGTGTGGCCGAGGTCGATGCACTCATCGCCGAAACCGACCGGCTGCTGGCGGTCGAGCACGAACTCGGCGACCTCGACACCGGCGCAGACGAACATGCCGATCTGTTGCCCGAGCGTGTGCGCTCGGCGCCGGTGGCCTACGCCTACAGCGCCGAAGCCGACCACGAAGCCCGCCAGATCGCGGCGCTGCGGCAGCTCCAAGATGTGACCGCGGAGCACGCGTGGCTGGCCGGACAGTGGGACGGCTCGCCCGAGCAGGATCTCGCCCAGCTCGCGCGCCTGGAATCGCTGCTCGACGCGGCCCGCACCGCCCGCTTCGAAGCTGCGCGCGCGGGTGTGGTTGTGGCCGACATCGAGGCTGTGTACCGCACCGGACGTAATGGCACCTACTGGCACGAACAGCCTGGCGATCCTCGGCTGGGCCGCATTGCGCGGTTGGTCGAGGAGCGTGACCGCGCCGCAGCGGAAGCCGACACCTTGCGTGAGGTTGTCGAGGATCTGCGCGGCACCGTGCCCACGCCTACCTCGCAGCCAGTGCTGAGCCCACCGTCGGCCTCTCGCGACCCGGCCAAACCGCAACCGAGTCCGGACCGGGGCGGCGCCGATATCGGTGAGGCCATCGACACGGCCCTGCCCGAGGCGGAGTCGGTCGCGTGGAGCCCCGCCGACAGCATCGAGGACCACCCCGCGACACCGGGCGACCTCGGCGTCGATGCCGACGTGTCGCTGTGAAAACCCCTCCCGCCCAACCCTTCACACCCATCTGGAGGACCTGATCATGTTCTCGACACGACAGACCCGCCGCCGCACCAAACGCGGGTTCGGCGAGGAAACCCTGCTGCTGTTGGCGTTTCTGGCGTTGGTGGCCTTCGCGGTGGCGTTGTGGGCGGCGTTGATCCTGGGTAGCTGGTGGGCCGGCCTGCCGATCACCCGCCACCCGGTGACCGCGCTGCTCGAGGTGGTCGCCAGCCAGCACGCCTGGCCGTGGCAGTCCAGCGTGCTGGCCGTCGCCTTCACAGCTGGTGGAGCAGCGCTGGTGGTCGTGTGCTGGCGGGCTTTTGCCGCGGGCAGTGAGATCGACGCGGCGGCGCGCACGATGCAACGCCCCGCCCATATCCGTTTGGGCCGTGCCCGGGACAACGCGGTCGCCAACCAGCGGCTGCTCCGCGATGCCGACCCTGAGATTCAAGCCTGCAAAGGCCCGCCGCTAGGGGAGACGGTGGTCGGTGGGGTGGAGTTGTTCGTGCCCGCTGAGCTGGGGGTGACGATCGCGGCGGGTACCCGTACCGGCAAGACGATGGCGTGGGCGATCCCGGCGGTGTTATCGGCGTGGGGGCCGTGTCTGGCCACCTCGAACAAGCCGGATTTGTTCCGGCACACCGTGTACGGGCGTGAACAGCGCGGCCGGATCTGGCTGTGTGATCTGCAAGCGGTCACCGGGACGGTCGAGTGCGGGTTCTGGGTCGACCTGCTCACCCAGGTCACCAGTCTGCCCGCGGCCCGCAAACTGGCCGGGTTCTTCGTCTCCGCCGCCTCCGGGTCAGCCTCCCAAGCCGCCAACGCCAAGGTCGATTCCTATTTCGACGGCGGCGCACAAGAACTATTGAGCTTGTACATGTATGCCGCCGCCTGTGCGGGCGGGGATCTGCTACACGTGGCCGAATGGCTCGGCCGCGACCAGGACCAAACCCCTGCGCTGATCCTGCGCCACTACGGGCACCACCGTCCCGCTGAGCGAATCCTCGAATCCCAAGCGCTGTATAGCCGCCAACGTGACGGTCTATACGACATGGCACGTCGGTTCCTGAACGTGCTCTCCGATGAGGGCTACGCGCGCATGGTCACCCCACCACGGCGCCACCTGCTGGCGGTGCGGGAGGAAACGGAGAAGAAGAGCGGCAAAACCCGCGTCGTCATCGACAAGACCGAACAGGACCCGACCCACGTTCTGCCGGAGTTCACACCGGCAGAGTTCGTGACTTCGACGGACACGTTGTATGCGCTGTCGATGGCCGGGCCCGACGGCGCCACTCCGTTGACCTCGGCGCTGGTTGGGCAGATCCTCGAGGCCGCTCTCGATGCGGCGCGGTCGCGTCCGGATGGGCGGCTGGCGGTGCCGCTATTGGGGGTGCTCGACGAGGCCGCCAACTGCGCCCGTATCGCCGAACTGCCCTCGTACTACACCTATGCCGGTGGCTGCGGAATCATTCTCATGACGATCTTGCAGGTCCTCGAACAGGGCGAAGACCTGTGGGGCGCAAACGGTTTGAAGACGATGCGCGCCCAATCGATCGAGGTCTACGGCGGCGGTATCGCCGCGGTCGACTACCTCGAACACTGGTCGGCGATGACCGGCCCCCATGATGTGGCCGACCGCTCCCGCAGCCACGGCGCCGGTGGAGTCAACCGCACCCTGACTTGGCGCGCGGAACCCATCCTCGATGTCGCCCTGCTGGCCGCGCTCCCTAAAGACCGTGCCGTGGTTCGGCTTCCGAACCACGGGCCGGTGGTCGTCCGCAAGATCTGGTGGTCCGATACGGAATACGCGCCTTTGATCCGGACATCGCTGGCCCGCTTCGAGAAAGCCGCCTACCAGATCACCCTGCCTACCGAGGCCGTCGACGACGATGCGGCGCCCAGCGGTGACCTGTCATGAGCGCACCGACCGCGACGGCGGGTAAGAAGCCGCCGATGCCACCGGCATACCGGCATTTCACCGACTTTACCGAAAAGTGGCTGCTGCCGGCGATCAATGTCCGCCTGGCCGAAGCCAACCGGGAGAACACCTACACCTGGTGTCGCCAGTGGTGGGCCCACCGGGGCGTCGCTGTCCGAATCGCGCACCTGCACACGGCGTTCGAGGCTCAACGCCGCGCCCGCACCGCCACCAGTTTGAGTTCGTTTCTGCTCTCGCACGTCGACGCGCATTTCAAGGTCATCCTCGATGCCGCCAACGGGCCGCTGCACCGCTGCACCCGCACCACCCACCTCAGCACACCATCACTGCCATTCGACCCGGTCCCGCCCGGATGGTTCCAGCCGGCGAATCGCCCATCCGGTGCTGTCGCGGGTGGTGAGCAGGGGGAGAAGAAGCCGCCGCCGCGGTTCGCGCACTACAGCGAGTTCGTGCAGGACTGGTTGCTGCCGGTCACCGCCGTGCGGATCGCGGGCAACAACCGTGAAGGCCAATACACATGGTGTCGGCAATGGTGGCGCCACCACGCGGTCGCGGTCCGTTTCGCCAGCTTGCACGCGGTGTTCGAAGCAGCCCTCCACGCCGAGGACAAGGCGGCGATGAGCGGGCTGTTCGTCCGCCACATCGACCCCCATTTCCGCTACATCCTCGACGCCGCCAACGGGCCCATGCACCGCTGCACCCCTGAGGGACACCTCGACATCCCCGGGCTGCCCGCGGGACCGATCCCCACCGCATGGTTCGGCGCCCCCGGCGCGAAAACCCCGACCGAACACGTGGGGTTCGGACCCGACTTCCGAGCCTTCGGTCACGGCTCGCCAGCCCGACAGGGGTCAGGAGGGCCGCGATGAGGACGCCGACGCGTGTGCAGGTGAAAGTGCTGAAGTCCCTGCAGAACTGGTCGGTGACCGTCACCAGCATGCTGGCCGAAGCAACCCGACACCAGCAGCAGACCGGGCAACGACCGCCGCAGTCCTGGTATGAGAACTTCCACGACCACGCGATCCTGCGTGAGGAAATGACCAACGCCGCATACGACGCCGGGGTGCCACGCGCGTGGACCAACCACGTCCGCGAGCGCGGCCAACGCGGAGTGCGCTGGCGCGCCGACCTTTACCTGCGCGCCCCTGATGCGGTCGACTGGGACTGGGTCCTGAGCAGCCTTGACGCGGATGTGGCGCGGCTGCGCGAGTGGACCGCCCTCGATGCGGTCTACGGTCCGATCGGTGCCCGGGACGAGGTCTCGGCCGCGGTCGGGTTCGACCGCAACCTGCGCGTATTACGGGCCAGGACTGCGGGGGTGGCGAACCTGCTGGGCCTGGGCGCCGAGCAAGGCCACCAGTTGTGGGGCAGCGAACCCGACTGGGTCGCTGCCGGGGTGGCGATGCTCGATGGCGTTGCGGTCGAGGGGCTCGCGCAACGCTGGCGCCAGGCAGTATCCACCGATACCCGCGCCTACGCACTGCAAGCAAGGGCGCTCGCGGAGGCCGGGATCGCGATCGACACCGCGGTGGCGCTGCCCTCCCACGAACAGCTAGGGCCCCCGATCGGTGCCGCGCTCACACCCCCGCAACCGTTGTTCCAGTCAGCCGCCACACCCGGTGCGGACATCGAAACCGCGATCGGCGCCGCGAACCTGACCTACAGCACCGACACCGAAACGGTTATCGGGGCACCAACATTCAGTGACGCACCCGGCACCGACCCCTGGACCAGCGACTCGTCACCGAGTGACATTGCCGCCGCGCTACCGGTCTGGCAGCAGGCCGAGCTATGACCGGCCCCAACTCGCCGCAGCGGATTCGTGATATCCCACCCGAGCAGGCCGAGCTCCTGCGCCAGATCCACCAACTGGCCGCCCTCGGCACCCGGCTGCGTCAGGCCATGCAAGCGACCACCCCGCGCTCCGCGGACAGCACACGGCTGCTCGACCAGATCAGCGAGGTCGACCGCGATCGGGACTTGACCGAAATCCATGCCCGCGCAGACGGGCTGCCCGCGAGCTGGGTCGACCAGGCGCGAGTGGCCGGGCAATCCGGCCGTGCATGGACCGATCAGCTACTGCTCCCGCCACCTCGCCCGCAGGCGGGCCGCCGAAACGCCAAACGGGTCCTCGACGACACTCGCCAACTGGCCGACATGGCCGCCATCACCGTCGCCCGCGAACACCGTCTCGCCACCGACGGTGTCACCGCAGAGCCGGAACCTGCTGCCGCCGGGCAGCTGCGACGAAACATGGAAGCAATTTGGACGCGCGCCGCGGCCACCGCCACCTCGATCGGCATGGGTCGGAAACAACGCGCCCGCATATTCAGTACTGCCAGTGGTGATGTCGATCGGCGCGTCGAGACCTACTTGCACTACAGGCTGGACGACCTCAACGCGCAGTGGCGCAGCTACACCACTCCCACCATCGCCGCCAGCGTGAGGCGCTCGCTGGGCAGCCTGCGCCGCACCGACCGCAGCGCCGACATCGCCACCGCGGACTCCGACGCAGAACAGCCCCCGACACCGAAGGCCCTCATCAAGCGAGCCCGCGACGTCATGGACACGGCCGCCGCCAACGGCTCAGAGACGGGGACTGGGATCGATGCAGCAATTACCGCCGCGATACCCGACGTGACGGCCCACGGCTGGGACACGCCAGCGGACATCCACGGCGGTGAGTCTGCCGCCGTCGAGGCGTATCCGGATGCCGGACCCGATCCGTAGCCGACCGGGAACCGAGCCGCGTTGCCCACCACCGACGTTCAGTGCGCGGAGTCCATGCATCCACCCGAAAGCCCCGTCACCGTCGTCGCCGCGTCTGTTTTCCCGAATCCCCACCCTGACCGTTAGGTGAGGGATACCCCTTATGGAGGAATTGCTATGTCAACAGCACTGATCCACGGAACAGCCCAGGTCAACGGAACGACGTTGGCCTACACCCAGGCGGGACCGCGCGAGGGTCGCCGCCGGCCGGTGGTGTTCTCGCATCCGTTGTTTTTCAACCGGACCCAGTGGTACGAGCTCATGGCGCGATACGCGCAGCTCGGCCACCCGGTGTATGCCTACGATCATCGCGGCCAAGGCGAGAGTGCGCGGGCCGCGCGGGAAGATCTGTCGGTTTCCACCCTCACCGAGGACGCCGCGGCGTTCATCGAGCATTTCGGGCTGCAAGGATGCCATGTCGTCGGTGCCAGCCTCGGAGGTTTCGTCGGTCTGTGGTTGGCGGCGCTGTGGCCCGATCTCGTCAGCACGATCACAGCCATCGGGTCCTCAGCCGAGGAGGAGTACACCGAGTACGACACTCTGGTCGCTCACCTGACCGCGCACGGCGCGGCCGGGGTGGTCGACCCGATCCTGAACATCATGTTCAGCACCTGGACCCTGGAGAACAACCCGGCGGTGACCAGCCATTGGCGGGCCGTCATCAGCCGCCTCGGTGAGAGCATCGGCGACGCCGCCCACGGCGTCGTCACCCGCCCGCGCATCGTCGAGAAGTTGCAGGGCTGCCCGGTGCCAGTGCTCGCTATCGGAGGCGACGACGACCACGCCTACCCAGACGAGATATCCGGAAAGAACATCGCCGACGCCGTCGGCCACAACGGCCGCCACGTCACGATCGAGCACGCAGGACATTCTGCAGCCCTCGAACAGCCCGAGGCAGTCGCGCGGCATCTCGACGAGCAGTTCGCCCTCACCGATGGAGTCTGAGCGGACAGATGAACCCGTCGCTCCACCGAACGGGCTCACCCGCTACTGATAGGTCAGGGTTCGTAGCGACCAGCCCCATGCAGGATTCTGCGTAGGTGAACCGCTCCTACGGGGCTGATGAACGTTGCTTTGGCATCATCAGCGGCACGCCGGGCGCGTTCGTTGTTAGGGGGAGCTCGCGGTTTCGGCCGCTAGGCCCGGCACAACGCCTCCCACAGATGCCCCGCCTGGGACCCGACGATTTCCAATGTTCCGCTCGGCATCTCAGCCGCACCGAGCCCGAGGTCCAACTCGCCCTGCCCGACCGCCAGGCGCTGACGCGCCGCGGCCTGCAGCGCTTCCAGCTCCGCCTCGTCGTGCGCCGACCCCACATGCTCGATATCCCGGGCGCCCCGCCGCGACGACCACACGATCTGCACCGCGATCGCCCCCGAGGCGGTCTTCACGGTGCGCACGTAGGCCATCACCGCACCCTACGACGCCCCGATTAGTGCGCAAATCTCGACCAGTCAACCAGCAAAACCACAGATCAATGGCCCGCCGCCGAGAGCCGAGCCGAAACGTGTCCGAGGTCAGGTGACAGGGTGGCTGTGGGTACGGGACCTGAGATGGTCATTGACCTGCATATTCATTGGTTTTTCGGCGAATACTACCGGCACTCCAACACCCCCGGCGCTAACAGAACGACGGGGTCTGCTCTATTTGCTCGGTGACTTCCTGACACCACTGGTTTTTCGCGATGGAGTCGCAGGCGATGAATCCGGCGATCATTAGCATGGCGATAGTCAAGAACACGACAATCGACAGGACCATCACCTTCGTGAGCGACCTGGTCTTAACTGAGGCCCGGGTCGTTAGGTTGTCGACTCGCTCACTGTGCAGTGTGCCGTCCTTCCATCTTCCGCCGACCCTTACCTCGTCACCTTCACTAAGCGAGCCATCGAACTCCAGCCCTCGCATCTGCACTGGTATGGGAGGCAGGCGGTTACCGGCGGTGTCGTAACGCTCGACGCGGAAGGTCCAGATGGTGCGCGCGACGTTCTCGCCATAGGACTCGGTGCGCTGCTGGATACCGCGGGCCTCGCCCAGGACCGTCGATATCGATCGCCGTTCGGGTGGATCGGATAGTGGCTGGTGGACCCCGGACGGTTCAGGCAGTCCGGTCGAGGACATTCCGAGTTGCGCGTTGTCAGTGTCGGTCGGTATCGGCTCTCGCGGCGTCGCCGGTCCTGGGTCGAAGGTCGCTTCGCCACCGGATCTGGGCACTTGAGTGGCTGGGCCAGCTGTCCATTCTTCGGTGGAGTCAAGGTAGCCAGATGCGGGTCCGGGCAAACCGTCCGCTGTGTCGCTCAGAAAAGCAATCTGACTTTTACCGACAGCAATTCTGTCGCCCGCACGGAGCAGCCGAGCCGAGGTCAACCTGTGGCCGTTTACGTAGGTGCCGTTGGAGGAACCGCTGTCTTCGATCGACCACCCAGCGGGTAGCCGTTCGAGGACCGCGTGCTGGTTCGAAACCGCGCGGTCCTGGGAAAACTGGAGGCTGTTACTACTCTCACGGCCGATGGTGAACGTCTCGCCGGTTAGCGCGACCCGCTCCGCGGCCCCGTCCCGCTCAACTTCGAGATAAGCCATCGCCATCACCCGCGCTCGTCCGCCAGCTACTTCCGGTCATCACGCACAGCGGCCAATCGGTGTTGTTGACCGGAGCCGCCGTGGTCCACCTCGCGCGCTCCCACCTCCTCCGACACCGGAGAGTCCACCTGAACCCGAGGGCCTGACACCGACGAGTCCACCCGAACCTGCTGGCCCTGCGCTGGGTCGGGCGCCTCCACGACCTTGACGGAAACGGGTAGTCCTTCGAATGTCCGAACGGGTACTTCTTTGATTTCCCCTGGCTCCGTCCAGCCCACCGCGGCTCGCTCGGCGGCTGTCTGGAGAGCCTCCTGCTGCGCCAGCGGCATGCTGTCAAATTTTTCCACCTCAAGGTGTATCAGTAGAGAGTTCGGATTCTTTAGGATCGTTGTCAACTTGGAGCCGTCAGTCATGGTGATCGACCGAGATGACTCCATATTTTTCACCGTAGTCTCGAACTTCTTGAATGCGGCATCGACATTGTTTTCTAACCGCTTATCTAATGGCGTTCCGGCGTGTTCGGCGAGCCTTTTTGCTGAAATCCATTGCCCCCCTTCGATGGTGTGAGTGATCACCGGATCACCGGTTTTTGCGTTGATTTTCTGGGAGTACCACTCGTCCCTGATTCCATCAACCCAATCGACGCCTGGTTGCTTAGCGACTGGCTCGGTCGAGGTCGGGTAGTAGCGCTGCCGGCTCGGTCCTTCCCGGATCTCGTTGAGGCTCATCCCTCGCGGAACCGTCGGGTTCTCCACAGGTGGCCTCATGGGTGCTTCTTTGGGCGCCGCCGAGCGGACCTCTGTGGGTTTCGCCGCTCCTTCGATTTTGGATGCCGCGATATCCGTCGCCGAGCCAGCGCCTTTGGGTGCGCCACCGCTGGTCGTCTCGTGGAAGGCAATGTATTCGCCGACCACGATCCCTATCTGGCCCGCGGCTTGTAGTGCGTGGTTTACACCGCCCTGGACATCGCCCGCTTTGAACGCGTCCTCTGCCAGTGTCTCCTGATCGGCAACCTTCGCCGCGTCGCTGAGATATGGCAACTGCTTGATAGCCTCAGTGACTGCTACTCGAGCCCTTTCCTCACCTGAGACGCCGGCATCTTTTAGTGCTTGCGCTTTCTCTTTGGCGGCCTTTGACGCCTCAAAACCCTTGATAACGGGCCCATAGGGACCCATCGCCGCATTCGTGACTGCGTCGATGACCCGGCCGTGCATCTCCCTGGAAAGAGCTAGATCGGCGTCGAGCGCACCTGCGGCCACCGCCATGGCGAGGTTGTCACCCTGGTAGTGAGGGACCGGGCCGGTAACGATGTCGTATGCGGCTCGAGCTGCATCGCGAGCCTGGCCCACGACCTCGCCAACTGTCTTCGCTACTGCTTTCGGATCGGTCTCCGGGTTTTGTGAGCTATCTCGGGTGTGCTCGAGGTCAGGGCGCAACGGACTGTCTTGGCCACCTATCGCACGTTTGATCTGATCTGCGATGTCCCCCGAAGCGCGCTCGCGGTCAGCGGATACGGCGCTGGGCTCTGCACCCGAACCCTTCTGCGCCGGAGTCTTGTCCGCTGCCGTGCTTTGCTCCTCGTGCTGCAGGCGGGGGCGCTCAGCGTCGTTGCCGTGGCTGCTGGATGGTCCCGTTTCTCCGTCAGGTGTACGTCCTCTTGGCTGCAATCCCTCATCTTTGGGGCGTTGGGTCTGTGCCGCATCGTTAGACCCGGGCCGCCCCTGGTCGGATCTATCTGCTCTGGACTGATGCTCACACTCGAGTTCGGCCATGGCGTTCTTCCTTCTGCGACTGCACTAGATCGCTGGCCGGTTCGAGCTGGGGTCTTATGAGTGTGAGAGCGTCAATTCCGAGTTCGTTGGTGACGAACGATTCGATTCGTGCACCATCGTTCGATGGAAGTGTCGATAGAGCCGCGTTCTTGCTATCAATTTCTCCGTCCGTGTCGACCCGAGCGCGGTCAGCTAGCTGGCTGTCGCGGTTGAGCGACGATCCAAAATTCACACCAAGATCGACATCCATACTGGATTTTCGACAAAGCCCCGCTTCAAGCATCCCCGTGCCCGGCAGCACCTTGTCGATTGAGGCAGATGCTTTATCTCCAAGTCCTATGTCGAGCTGCATATTTGAGCCCGAGCCAAAATTCATTCCCTTATTCATTAGGGCGGCCGAAGGATCTACCGACAGTCGCATAAAAAAAGCGGCTTTCTCCGCCCCGGGCATACTCGACTTTTCGAGCATGTCGGCGGTTTGAAGCTTGAACTGGTCTTCGAACTGTTTGAAGCGGACTATGGCGTCCGAAGAATTAGACGCATCCTTGCCCCTTGGCTTAGACATCACAGACCCGCCTCCTTCAAGACGCGCGCCAGAATGCGGCGCGCCGCGCGGGGGGGTTTGCGGCGGTCATCCGCGAGCATCTGTTGCTCAAAGCATATGCACACTCGCCGCGCGGCAGTGTCGAGTACCGATTTCGTCTCGGCAGCGACGTCCTCAGTGGGGAACTCGATCAGCTCGTATGCCGCGTCCTGGCAGATTTCCCAGGTCTGCCGGCTCCGTCGGTCCTCGGAGTTAGCGTCCTTATCGTCGGCGTCACGCCAGGCTTGGTGGTAGCGCCCGCTGATGACGAGGTCAGCGACGGCCGACCGGTACAGGCATACCGGTGGGTCCTGCGTGCACGCTAGGTGACACGCAGGGTACGGCTCGAATGTCCGAGCGTGCAGTCTGCGGATGATCTGTTCGAGCTGAGCGAGCAGCTGATCAGGAACCGGGTTGGTTCCAGCCGCCTTGATCAGCAGAGTCGCACGTATATGGTCACCGAGTTCGGCGGTGTCCCGATAGGACCACGCGGCTTGAGCGCCACGCCGTCTTGCGAACCAGTCGGAACCGTGGCCCGCGAAGGCATGAAGGAGGTCTCGATCGGGGACCGTGGCGGGTCTTCGTGCCTTCAGTACAGCGACTAAGTCGTCCCATATCCGGTCGAGCGCTCCGTGCTCATCGACTATGGAGAGCAACATTCGCGAGAGGGTCCGTTGCACGTACTTGTCTTCGGCGAGCCCGCGCGCAGCCTCACAGGCCGCCACTGTGCGGCATGTCTCTACGCAAAACGACTGCGGATGAAATAGCGCGGCAAACGAACCCGATTCCCGCCACCCCGCCATGTGGGTGCACACGCGAGCATCTGGTGGTGGTGTCGGGGAGAGGGCGTCCTTGACAAGCGGGATCTTCACAAGCAGCGGAGCGTCATCGCCCCCACTGAACACGGCGGCCTCTCCGACGTCGAGCGAGGTCAACGCCTTCGCCTGCCGTTCGTCCATGGCCATGGCGCCCGCTAGCGCCGCACGATCGTCGGTGGCCACGACTCTATGTGCGATCTTGAGGTTGGTGTTCTTGACCACGTCAGGTGCCAGCCGCACGGGAATTTGGTCGGCGATCACCACCCCTTGGCCGTAAGCGCGGATCTCTGAGAGCAGGTTCGAGAATGTCTCTACTGCTTCACCGCGGGGGTTTGCCGTCTCTTCCGACACCGAGGTTGGCACGTTGCTAAGCAGTCGGTGTGCCTCCTCGACGACGAGTAGGTGGACCAGATCACGGGACTGGCCGCACGCTCGTCGGTATTCGGCCAGCCGGATCAAGAGCAGCCCGCTAAAGAAGGCCTTGTCCCCTTCGTCGCCGAGCGCTTCCAGTTCAACGACGGTCGGCTGCCCGAACAGCTCCTCGGCGGGTAACGAACGGGCGACGTCGAGCATCGCGCCCTTCGCGCCTCTCCTGAGCGAGTCAAGTCTGGTGATCAGCGCCGCCTTCATGTCGCCGGTCACTCTCTCGTCGTAGCCGAGCGAGGGGACGACCTCTTCGGCCTTGGCGATCAGATCGGACAGGGTCGGGAACGCCGCCGGTGTTTCGTTCGGGCTCGCAAGTCGAGCGTTGAGGTTCGTCCGCATGTCCCATCCACGATCGACGTAAATCGAGTGCAGGCACAGCTCAAGGATCTGAGGCAGCGGGCTCCACATCCCGAACGCGGCAGTGAAGACGGCGCGGAGGAGGTCAAGGTGCTCGCTGACGGTAATACCCTTCGGTACTTCGAACGGATTGAGGACGAATGGAGCGACCATCGCCTTACCGGCCGTAAACACGCGCATGCGCGACCCCAGTGTCGGGTGATCGATGAGGGCCCGGTACTCCGTCTTCGCCGGCTCGATGACCAAGAACGGAATATCATTTGCGGCGGCCTCGAGAAGCAGAGCCATGATCGTGTTCGTCTTACCAGATCCGGTCAACCCCGCAACGAAAACGTGTCTCGTGAGGGACCGCCGCGTTACCGCGTATGGGCTTTCGGTTTTTCGGCCATTGTGAAGGATCTGCCCCACGACGAAGCTGCTTGGATCGTTGAAGGGTGTCTTCGCTACGACATCGAAACGTGGGGCTAGGCTTACCGCGAAACCGGGGACTTCGAGCTCCGGAAGATGGGCGTAGGCTGCGAGTTGAGCTGTGGTTAGCAGGGATTGGAACTCAAACGGACGCCGGTAGTAGCCGGGGCCGGGACGGGACTCCGTATCGGGCAACGCCCAGTCATTCGCTAATGAACCGACCTTGGGCAGGTCGAATACTCTCACCGGTTCGGGGAGAGATTGATCACCGGAAAAGACACTGCGCCAGGCAGATGCCAGCCGAGGGTAGCTCTCACCGTCGCCTAGTAGGTAAACCCCCGTGCGCCACGCACCGGTCGCCATCCCTTGCCCAAGAGACGCCAGGGTTGCCTTCAACAGTTCCGTGTACTGCTCAGCGAGGGGACTTGGCGCACTCTCTGCCTTCGCTGCCGTGGCGATTCCCCTCATCTCGTTGAGCACTTGTGATCTCACTGCGGCGACGACGCTTTCGGCCACAGGATAGGCGAGCACCAAAGCTGTCCAGGTCGTCCCGACCAACGAGCGAAGGACGCGATCAACCGGGGCTGATCCGTCAATTTCGTCTATACCGTTCGGAGCCGGGATCCCCAAGGCGAGACCGCTGAGTGGCACCGTCCAACCGCGATCGAGGACCGACTCGAGTGCCACAGCGGGGTAGAGGCCGCGTAGCAATGACGCAACCACGTCACATCGCCGATCCTGATTCCCGGCCCCAGCGCCCGCTTTGGCTGACCATGTTCCTAACTGCACCTGTATGCCCGTCTGCGAACCGGAAAGGGAAAAGGCCAGAGGCATGCGGTAGCCGTACATGCCGGTCAACAAACCGATGGTGGGCGGACGCCACCGCTCATCGGGCAACGGCGACCGCCGCTTCACTTCCTTATCAGGACGCCCAACGCCGAATATTCGCAACAATCGTCGCGAATCAAACACCCCGGTCGTATAAGGCCCATCGACATCGGAGATCGGACCACACCGCTGAATGTAGTCCATATGTCCGGTTGTTACTGACACGATCGACCTTTACCGTTGACGGACACGCCAGCGTGAAGCTTTTTTGCCAGCTAGCGTCCCGGAGTGTGTATATATCAGTTGACCGGCTCTGCGAGTAAGACTAATCAATTCAAATTTATCTTCCTCCGATTCGATTGCGATGTCACGGTCATTTAGGTTGCCTAACGTATATAGATTAGTTAGTTAGCCCGCTGGTCCGACCGGTACGGCAGCCACGACCGACGAGTGGACCTGCTCCCGGCCCACGCCGTCAGCACAACGCGAGAGGTAGACGCGACTGGGTGCGGTTTTCTGTGGTGATCGGTCAGTCTGTGGCGGGTGTCCCGAGCATGTCACCTGCGGAGGCGTGGGCCAGGTACCGTTCACGGGCGGTCGGTCGGCTCAACGCCAGTGCGCCGGGGATCCAGGCACGGTCTTCTCGGGTGTGGGTCTGCTCGTCGAAGGGTCTGGCCAGGGGGCGGGTTGCGGTGCCTGCCGGGTCGCTGTCGTAGGGGTAGGCGCCCCAGGCGGCGGCTTCGCTGGGGGAGGGGTGAGACCAGAACGCGGTCATGAGGCCGTGGATGAGTGGACGCAGGTCCTCGCTGGGCAGCTCGGCCAACTGCTCGGTGAAGGTGTAGAGCGTCGAGCGGTAGGTGTGTAGTCCCCACGCCTCGGCTGCGGGATTGTCCGGGGTTCGCAAGATGGGTTCGATCTGTCCTGCAGGGGTTTTGCGGTAGCCGGTGACGATTCCGTGGTCACCCATGCAGAACGTTTCGACGAGGAAGGGTGCGTCGGGTACCCGCCATTGCAGGCCGTCGCCGGTTGCGGTGTTGTACATGTAGGCCGCGACGCGGTCGAGGCTGGTCGGGTCGACCGTTCGCGGCTCGTACCCCCACAGCAGAGCGTGTGGCCGTTGCGTCCGGGTGGTGTGGCAGGCGCGTAGCAGGGAGTCGATCATGCGGCCGGTCCATCCGGCGTCGACCAACCCGGTCCGGGGCTCGATGAGGTGGTGCTCGGTGGCGTAATCGATGAGCAATCGGCGAGTTTCGGTGATGCGGTCGCGGGCAGCGTCCATGATCTGGGGTGTTCGCAGGAACCGTCGCATCGCGTCGGCTTGCCGAGGCCCGTCGGCGCGGGCATCGGGATCCACGGACACCCCGGCAGCTTCCAGCAGCGGTGTGTAGTCATCGATCGCAAGACCCAGCCGCGCGCACAGGTCGTCGGCGTTGGATTTCATGAAGCTGTTGAGCAGCCACGCTTCCTCATCGAGGCAGGAGGGGTCGCTGGCGGCCAGGCTCCAGGTCAGGCGGCTGCTGTAGACGTACTCGAGATCGATGTCGAGGTCGAGTGCCGGGGTGAGGCGTCGGGCGAGTTCGTAGAAGATCTGCCCATCGCGGGACAGAAACCGCAGCTGTGCCAGGCCGCGTCGATCGGCTTCGCGCAGCATCCATACGACGGCACCGACCAGCGCCGGTGCCGCCACACCGGCCGCGACATCTCGGATGGCTCGCTCGTGTTCGCTGGATGCCGGAACGAGCCAGCGGGCTGCCTGACTGGCGTCGCAGAGTAAGGCGGCCGCGTCTGCGGCTCGTCGGGAGTGATCGAGCATGGTCTGCTCGTAGCGGGTCGGACCGGTGTCGGGTTCGGGTATCGTCACCACTCTTTCAACACCATCTCGATGCTGTCGGGGGCGGTGATTCCGCGTCGGTGGCAGATCGCCAGCGCCTCCTTCATCTCTGGTTCCGGGTCCTGGCCGCGTCGCTGTGCCAGGCGTGCGAGGCTGGCGTGTGCGCGGGCGATCCATAGTTGGTCGCCGAGGTTGGTGAACAGGGCGTGGGCGTCGACCAGCGCGGTGGTGGCGGTGTCGTAGTCACCGCAATCGCGGCAGAGCATGCCGAGTTGTCGCTGCGCGCGTGCTTGGGCGGGACTGTCACCGCTGGTTCGGTAGATGATGTCGCACGCGGTGTCGAGGTGTTGATGTGCCTGGTCGTAGTTGCCGATGGTGCGGTTGAGGTCGGTCAGGCTCAGATGGCAGCGGGCGATCCAGCGGTGATCGGTGATCGATTCGAAGATCTCCAGCGCACGGGTGAGGTCGGCGACCGCGTGTGCATGGTTGTCGGCGAGGCGATAGCTGTCACCTCTGTTGCGTAGGGTGACCGCGGTGCCGCGGCGATCAGCGAGCCGATCGAACAGCGACAATGATTCCTCGAACGCACTCAACGCGGGTTCGAGGTTGCCGGTGTTGCGGTGAACGACCGCGATATGTCGCAGGGTGCGGGCTTGCCACCTTTGGTCGTCGTACTCCTCGAAGACCGGTAGGGCTTGTTCGAACATGTGCAGGGCTTGGTCGTTGTTCCACTGGTCGCGGTGCACGAGGCCATAGCGGACTCGGGTGCGGGCGGCGTCGAGTTCGTCGCCGAGGTCGCGGTAGATCGCGAGGCTTTCGGTGAAGTAGCGGCTGGCTTCGGCGAAGCGTGACAGGCCCCGGCTGGTGTCGCCGAGCCCGTTGAGGACTCCGGCGACGGATCGGTCGTCGGACTCGCTTTGCGCGGTCAGTAGCGAGGCGGAGAATGCGTCGAGGGCGTCGTCGAGACGGCCCTGGTAGCGGCGGGTGTCGCCGATGAGTTTCATGGTGGCGGCCCATCGGCGATGGTCGTTGAGGCGACGGAAGAGTGCGGCTGCGCGTGTCAGCATCGTGGCGGCTTCTTCGAAGCGGCCGAGTTCTCGGTAGAGCGCGCCGAGGCTGCGGAGGATGACCGCTTCGGCGTTGCCGTCGGCGGCGATCTCGCGGGCGGCGTCCAAGGCCAGCTCATGGGTGTGTGCCCAGGCCTGCCAGTCCGCGCGCCAGTCGAACATCGTCGGCAACGTCGCGGCCAACTGCCAGGTCTGCTCCCACAGCCCGAGGCGGTGGGCAAGCTGTACTGCGGCAACGATATTGGCCTGCTCGATGATGAACCATCGCCGCGGGTTGGTGCGGGCGATGTCGGCCGCAGTGGCGGCCCGGTCGGTGCCCTCGGCGGTGTGGTCGGTGATTTCGGGGTGGGTTCCTGGGTGCAGGATCGAGGCGGCGGTGTGGACGGCGGTGGTGTAGTCGTCGATGAGTCGTCGTGCTGGGTGGCGGCGCGCATCGTCGGTGTCGTGGTGGGTGGAGCATTCGCGGGCGAAGTCGCGGATCAGATCGTGCAGGCGGTAGCGAACCGCGCCGGTGGTGTCGATTCCGGCGATCTCGACCAGTTGGGCGTCGACGAGGTTTTCCAGCAGCTGCTCGGCCTGGTGCAGATCGGTGTCGAGCAGAGTCGCGAGGTTCCACGCCGGGAAGGTCGCGGCGGTCAACGCCAGCATCCGGAACGCGGTTTGTTCTTCGCCACTGCGGCTGTGATAGCTCAACCCGAACGAGGCACGCACTTCCAGATCTCCCACGGCGAGCAGGTCCAGCCGCCGGCTCTCGTCAGCCAGCCGCTCAGCAAACCAGGACACCGTCCAACTCGGGCGCGACACCAGCCGGGCGCCAGCGATGCGCAGCGCCAGCGGAAGCCCGCCGCACAGCCGCGCCACGATGCGCACCGCGTCAGGCTCGGCGTGGGCGCGGTCGGCTCCGATGACGGCGGAGATCAAGTCGATGGCCTCGGCTTCGGGCAGGACATCGACCGGCAGGTGAAGGCCTCCCAGCGTGGCCAGGGGAGTGCGGCTGGTGACCAGGACAGCGCAACCGGCGTTGCCGGGAAGCAAAGGCCGAAGCTGTGTTTCGTCGACGGCGTTGTCCAGCACGACCAACACCCGATGCCCGGCCAGACACCCCCGGTACATGCGGGTGCGTTCCCCGAGACCTTCAGGAATGTCGGTGTTCTCGACACCGAATTCGCGCAGAAACCCCGCCAGAACGTCACCGGCCCCTGCGGGTTTGGTGCCGGTGCCGCCGAGGTCGACATACAGCTGACCGTCGGGATACGCGTGATGGACCTGGTGAGCGACGTGGACGGCCAGCGCGGTCTTGCCCACACCGGCCGTACCCGACACCGCCGCGATCGTGACCGCAGTGGTGGGCGGCCCGTCCAGCAGACTCCTCAGCCGCGTGAGTTCCTCATCGTGCCCGGTGAACACGTCGATGTCCGGAGGCAGCTGCATCAGCGTGCGAGCGGAAAGCAGACCCTTGTCGGCGGAATGCGGTGGTGGACGGCGGGCGGGCGGAGCGTAGTCGGGGGCCCAGCCGAGCTGGACCGGGTTGGTGGAGAACAGCCGTGACAGCAGATCTTGGTAGTCCCAGCTCGGGCGAGCTCCGGCCTCCCATTCCATCCACGAGCGCACGACAAGACCACGCTGTGCGAGGTTCTCACGTCGACACATCTGGTGGAACTGCTCGACCGCCTGCGCGACCGTCCACCCCCAGGCGAGCCGATAGGACTTGAACACCGAATGCCCGCAATGGTTGGCGATTTCGCTGGCGATCGCATGAAGTAACTCGACGGACGGTTCCTGCTCCTCAGCCAGCTGTCCCACAGCCGTGTCGCGGATGCGTGCGGCGCATGCCGGCTCGCACGATCGAGACTTGTTGTCACCCATTCTTTATCCGCCCCTGCCACGTTCCGGTGAACAGACCCACGGTAGCCCGACTCCGGCGAGCACACCGGCAATCCCGGCATGCGGTGATCACTTCGCGTGCTGGATCTCAAGATGAGAGCCCGCCTCCATCACTGCAACCGTCTGTTCCACGAATCTTGCTTGACCAGCGGCGATGAGCGTGAGCGCGCCCGCCATGCTGCGCGGTGTCCTCTCATCTATCGCAGATCGCATCGGCGCTAGACGCTGATCGTCACCGGCGTCTCGCGGTGTCGAAACAGCAGGAGGGACAACCACATGGCGGCAGTACTCGGTGACGGTTTCTCCCTCGTCCGGACCGATATCCCGCACTCGGCGCGGATCTGGAACTACTGGATGGGCGGCAAGGACTACTACGAGATCGACCGCATCACAGGCGATGCCGGCGTCGAAGCCGATCCCGACATCACGACGATGGCGGTGCAGTCACGGCAGTTCCTCACCCGCGCGGTGCGCTACCTCGCCGCAGAAGCCGCGGTGACCCAATTCCTCGACGTCGGAACAGGTCTGCCGACGAGGCAGAACACCCATGAGCTCGCCCAAGCTGTCGCGCCCGAGTCCCGGATTGTCTACGTCGACAACGACCCGCTGGTCCTCACCCACGCGCGGGCACTGCTCACCAGCACCACACCGCAGGGCGTGGTCACCTGCATCGACGCCGACTACCACGACCCCGAACGGATCATCTCCGACGCCGAGAACGTCCTGAATTTCACCGAGCCGATCGCCGTCATGTTCATGGGTGTGCTCGGCTACGCCAAGACCTATGACGAGCTGCTGCGCATCGTGCACACCGTCATGGACGCCGTGCCGGCGGGCAGCTACCTGGCGATGTGGGACGGCACCGACGACAGCAAGGCGTACGTCACCTTGTGCGAGAACTACACCCACACCGGCGCCACCCCCTATTTCCCTCGCCCGCAAGCACAGATCGAAGCCGTCTTCGACGGCCTGGAGCTGGTGGAACCCGGCTTCGTGTCCATTACCCGATGGCGCTCAGGCGTGACCGAGGTGGGTGAGGTCCGCGAGATCTCCGCCTACGGCGCGGTCGCCCGCAAACCGTAAATCGGAACAGGAAGGCCAACTCATGTCTCAAGATTCCGTTGCCCGCAACCGGATCGTCATCGTCGGCGCAGGACCGGTCGGGCGGATGCTCGCCATCCAGTTGCGGCGCCGCGGAGTGGCCTGCCGAGTGATCGAGCGGTCGAGCGGGCCCGCGCAGACGACGCGCGCCTGCGTCGCCCATGCTCGCACCTTGGAGCTGCTGGATCAGGCCGGGATCGCCGACCAGTTCGTGAATCAGGGGCGACTCGCCTTCTCGATGAACTATCACTTCCAGGCAGTGGACGAGGTTGCGCGGCTGGACTTCACGCAATTGGACAGCCGCTTCCCTTTCATGCTTAACATCCCCCAGAACGTCATCGAGCAGATCCTGGACGATCATCTGGCCTCGTTGGAAGGTGCAGTTGAATGGAACACCGAACTGCGGTCGGTCACCACCGACATTGCTGGTGACATCACTGCACATCTGGTCAACACAGTCGACGGTCGTGAGGAAGTACTGCATCCCGAGTGGCTGATCGGGTGCGATGGGCTGCACAGCACGGTCCGGCACCACATGGGCATCGCCTTCGAAGGCGGCGAGTACACCGCAAGCCAGATGCGCATGACCGACGCACCGTTGACAGGGCTCACGTTGTCCGATGACGGTCTGGACTACTTCGTCGGTGACCGAAGCATGTTGCTGCTCATCAACCTTCCCGGCCCCAACTACCGGATATTGGTCAGCGACCTGAGTGAGAACCCCGACACCGAAATCACAGGCGAGGCGTTCCAGCGGGCGCTCGATGATCGCTTCTGCGGAACGGTCACCCTGGGAGAGTCAGAAGGGTCGGCGAACTTCTACATCCGCAATCGCATCGCCGATCGCTACCGGCGCGGAAATGTGTTTCTGGCTGGCGATGCCGCCCACCTCCATTCACCCGCCGGCGCGCAGGGCATGAATCTGGGCTTGCAGGATGCGGTCAATCTCGGGTGGCGCCTCGCGCTGGTCGCCAGGGGAGACGCCCCTGAGGCGATCCTCGACAGATATGCGCAAGAACGGATCCCGGTCGCCGAGCAGGTGATCGAACGGACGAAACGGCTCCATGACCTGCTCATGGCGCACGACACGCCGATCGATCACCGCCTCGCGATCCTGCGAGAGCCGGACTTCATCCAGCAAGCAGTGCAGGGGATTTCCGGAATCTCCACCACGTATCGGCACACAGCCTCCGACATCGCGGGCATCACCCCGCGCGCTGGCCTCGTCGCGGGAGACCGCGCCCCCGACGTTGCGCTCACCTCCCGGCAGAGCGTGCATGAACTGCTGCGCCATCCCGGGCATACGGTGCTGGCATTCCAACGCACCGCTCAGTCGACGCCAACGTTGACAGCATTGCGCACCCGGGTCGCGCAGCGTTTCGGCGAGCGAGTGCGGGTTTCGGTGATCACATCGCCCGATCAGCGCGGCGCCGCACCGGCCGGTGCCGTCATCGCCGATAACGACGACGCCCACAAGCTGTACGGCGCCGACGACACCGACACCCTGTGCCTGCTGCGCCCCGACGGCCACATCCACGAGCTACGCGGATTGCCCGAGCAGGAAACACTTCTCACCACCCTCGGCACCCTCCTGACCTGACCACGGCAAACGCGGACGGGCCGCATTCGCTTGCCGTCAACCACGGCAACAGGTCATCAGCCGGAACCGAGCTATCGCGCGATCACCGCGGCCTTCGCGACATGCGCAGCGCTGCCGGTCACCCTCTGCATCCCTTCTGGAGTCACATTCATGACCACCCCACCGCCCCCGCCTCACCCCACAACGTCTGGCGGATGCCCCGTCGAGCACGGATCGCCCTTCGATACCGGCGACGACCCCCGAGTCTCGCTCTACAGCCCGCAGTTCGCTGCCGACCCGCACGGCACCTACCGGTGGATGCGTGAGCAGTTCGGGCCGTTGGCGCGGGTCGAACTCGCAGAGGGTATCTCGGCGACATTGGTCCTTCACTACCGCACGGCTGTCAAGATCCTGCAAGACCCAGCCCATTTCCCAGCCGACCCGCGAAAGTGGGAGAAGACCATCCCGCAGGACTCACCCATTCGGGCGATGCTGGGGTGGCAGCCAGCCGCACGATTCCACGACGGGTCGGCGCACGACCGCTACCGGCACGCCTCGGTCGCCGGCATCTCAGGGATCGATCTGCACAGCCTGGACACCATGGTCGAGGCATTAGCTATCCCACAGATCAACACCTTCTGCGGGAACGGGGCCGCCGACGTGGCCGCCGACTACGCATTCCCGCTCGCCTTCGGAGTCCTCAACCGGATCATCGGCTGCTCGGCAGAGATGGGACACGAAATCGCGGCCGGTATGGCAGCCCGCTTCGATTCCGGCCGTGATGCCGCCGCCGGTATGGCCAGGCTGGAGACGGCGCTGATGAAGCTGATCCGGCACAAACGCGCCCATCCCGGCGATGACATCACCTCACGGCTGGCGCACCATAAGGAAAACCTCACCGATGCGGAGATGCTCGCCCAGCTGATGAGCCTTTACGGCGCCGGCATCGAACCGACACGCAACCTCATCACCAACACCCTGCTGTTGATGCTTACCGATGAGCGGTTCGGCGGCGGTCTTCTTTCCGGCAGCCTGTCGACCCGCGACGCGCTCGACGAGGTGTTGTTCACCGACCCACCGATGGCGAACTTCTGCCCCACCTACCCACGCCAGCCGACCATGGTCGACCAGACCTGGATACCAGCAGATCAACCTGTCCTCATCAGCCTCGCCGCCTGTAACCGCGACCCCGCCAGCGCCGGTGGCGACCGCACCGGCAACCGCTCCCATCTCGCGTGGGGCGCTGGACCGCACGTCTGCCCTGCCAAGGACGTGGCGTACCTCATGGCCGAACACGCCATCAATCAACTGCTCGATGCCCTGCCCGACATACAGCTGGCCGTACCCGCGCAGAAGCTGGTCTGGAGACCCGGCCCGTTCCACCGAGCCCTCCAGGAACTACCGGTCACCTTCCCTCCGTCGGCTCCGGTGGACGCGGGATTGTCGTCATTCACCGGGGTTTCGAACCCTGCAATGGTCCCCGAGCCGACGTGAAAGACACCGAAGCGGTGTTGCTGTCGGGTTGGAACGGCTGCACGATGCTGGCCACGGCGATAACACTGTTGGTCGAGCACCGCCCCGACCCGACGTCATTGAGAGGCGCACGGCGGGTTCGGCGAGAGGTCCGGGGAACGGAGCGGCAGCCGCCGCCTACTCAGCGATCTTGGGTGTGTTGATCCACTTGGGTGCAATGGATTGCGCTATGGACGCTGATCGTGGTTCTCGATCCTCTAGCGTGCGGGGCCGTTGACACGCTCCTGCGTTTCGCTGCCGACGGTGGGATGGTGTGAATCTGGGGATTCGGGGAGCCGTCTCGGCAGAAATTGACATATGCAGCTAGGTCTGCCGCCGCAATTGAACCCGCGGCTGGTCTCCAGTGGTGGTCGTGGGTGATCCGCAGGAAGGCTTCGCGACAGCCGTGCAGCAGCAGGGCCAGTTCGGCCATCCGCTCGAGAAGCTCCGGAGGCGCAGAGACGCTGTAGCGCGTCGTCGGAGGATACGCGCGTGGTCTGGCCATGCCCTACTGAATTCCTCCGCGATGTGCGCTACCGTGAGCCGACGTCGTCAACAAGATTCGCCCAACACGGCGATCGTTGGAGCTGCAATCAGGAGCTCGCGAAATCGTTCAAGCGGCTGGTACTTTCGCTTTTCCTCAACCCCTTGGGGTTCCGGTGGTGCAGTGTCAGCAGTCAGCAGACTCCCGGTATGGACGAGTCTGCTGAGTTCGTGGCCCGCCCGTTTGAGGGCGTAGCCGGATAGGACGGCGGCGTGAACCACAGTCGCTGTTGGTCAGCGTCGAAATCGACTGTTCCGCCCTCGTGGGTCAGAAGCTCACGAAACATGTTGTACCCCTGAATGATCGCGGACTCCCAGTCTGCATGTGAGCGAACGCCAACCTCCAGCATCGACGTCATCATGACGATCGAGTCGAGGAACGTATGGTCGAGACGTGCGATGCCCTCGAGACGGTTGTGGATTTCGCCATAGGCGAAGGCGAACGCTGCAACTCCTTCCTCGATCACGATCCCACGGCCACCGTCCTGCGCTTCATCGATGTCGGCGACAGACTTGCGTTTCCGTTTCAGCAAGGCGCGTGTTACCGGCGACCATCCGAGAACGGTGGAATAGGCCAGGTGGAACACGTCGTGGAACCGGTAGCCGTCACCATTGAGTGCGTTGTCGGTCAACGGGTCGCCGACCTGTCTGCCGGCGAAGGTGACCGAGACCTCAGGGCGGCCGGCGTCGTTGATCTGCTGCCGGAATTCATAGGTGCCGCGTCGCGGCAGCTGCTCGCTGGCTGGGGAGTCGGCGTCAAGAGGATGCGGCGACGTTGTCTCCCACCGAGTATGCGTGCGGTGAAGATTTGCCTTGGCGACGTCGTCGAGGTCGAGATCAAGATCGTTGGCGATCGCAGCGACGTACCACAGCACATCGCCGAGTTCCTCGCGCATCTGCTTGCGGAAGCCGCTGAAAGACTCGCCGTAGTCCTTCCTGGTTTTGGCTACCGCGGCCACCGACCCAGCGCCAGCGCTGAGGCCAAGGAGATGGTTCTCGTAGTCGGATTGGTCGGTTTGCTTGGCTCGATGCTGGAACTCGGTGAACTTCATACGCCCTCCCGTTGGAAGTTCTGACAGGCTGTCTGATTTCCCTTCAATGTTGTACCATCGAACACGATGACAGGAAAGCTGACAATGCCTGGAGGGTGGCGTGACAGAACAAGACGTGGCCGACCGCATCGTGGAGCTGCTGGCTGAGGATGCCGGAATCGATCCAGGATTGCTCCGCGTCGAGCTGCTCGAACTCGGCGCTGATATGCCGATCGATTCACTGCTCGCGGTCGACGTTCTGGTCCGCCTCCAGCAGGCGACCGGCGTGACCCTGCCCGCCACGGAGGAGACCGCGACCGCGATGCGGTCGGTGCGTGGTCTCGCGCAGGCCGTTCTGGTTCAGCAACAGAATCCGCAATCGCAATGATAGGAGGCACCGTGAGCAATCCGGAACCGGAAGTCGGGCAGCTCGAGCTAGCGCAGCGGCTCAGAGAAACGCGTGAATACCTGGGGCTGTCCCAGCAGTACGTCAGCTCCGCGACCGGAATCCCCAGGCCGGCGATCTCGGAGATCGAGCGGGGTAACCGAAAGGTTGACAGCTTGGAGCTGGCGAAGCTGGCCCGGTTGTTTCAGTACCCGACTGACTATTTCCTCAGTAGTGGCGCTCCCACCGAACATCCGAACGCTGTGCTGGGTCGATTGATGGACGATCTGACAACCAAGGACCGTGAACAGGTCCGCAAGTTCGCCGAATTCCTCAACTACGCCAACCGATCCGACCGTGTATAGGGAAGGAACCAATGTCCTGGCAGGTGGCAAACCGGATCGCGTCCGTCGCGGCGGCCCAGGCGCACGGGGACCTCGACGTCGATCCGACTGACACCCCGATCCAGGTAGCCGCTGCAATCGACCGCGCGGGGTTGTGCTTGATGTGGCAAGAACTGGCTGGCCTGTCTGGTGTGTATTTGGCCGACCAACGAGGTGTGTTGATCAACGAAACGCTCACTCGCGCTGTCCGACGCCACACCGCGGCGCACGAACTCGGGCACCATCGTCTGAAACATTCGACCACCGCCGATCCCGACAGCGACGACGCCGACCCACTCGGGCTGGCGCCTGCCGAGCACCGGCGGCAACCGAATGAGCAAGCGGCCGAGGCTTTCGCTGCCTGGTTCTTGATGCCACATCGCGGGGTCAGAGCGACGCTGGCCAGTCTGGGGCTGTCCGGTCTCGCTACACCAGTGCAGGCATATCAGCTTTCCCTGCACTTGGGTACGACGTACGCGGCGACTGTCCGGCAGTTGGTTGCGTTGCGATTGGTCGGCCAGATGAGCGCGCGTGAGTGGGCGAAGATCGCACCTGGCAAGTTCAAGCGGGCATTGGCCGGAGAGCTGATCGAGTCAACGCGCGACGCTGACGTCTGGCACCTCGGAAGGGGCTCTGAACGAGCCCTATATGCCAGTCCAGGGGACCTGCTGATCGTTCCTCGACCTCACCGCGTCTGCAGCATCGCCGGCCCGGTGGAGACTGCCGGTCGAACTGAGGGCGGTGACACTGTGCTGCGCTGCGAGAAGCCTGAGGAAGGACATACCGGCACCGCCGTGATCGAGACCAGCAGCGCGGCGATCACCGTCGTACCCGAACCCCACCCCCACGGCATCTATCTCCGTTCGACAGCGTCCCCGATATCGACAGGAATCAGTCTGTGAGCGAACCGATCCATCTCAGTGCTCCCGATCTATCCACTGCCTGGCTGGCGACCACCCTTGCAGTCAACGCTGCTGGCAAGGCGGCGTTTCACACGGTCACCCGTATCGGCGATGCCGGCAAGGCTGAGGAGCCGCGTATCCGAAACGCTGCTGACTGTCTGCTCACCGAGGCTGAACTACAACCGGTTAGCACCGTTGCCAACACGATCTTTCCGGCCGCGATCGCCAAACAGAACTCTGATCCTGTCGAGCTGGCCGCCCGCTACCGTGACCTTGTCCCCCAGCTGAAACGCCTAGATTCGAATAACAGCAAGGGGACGTACTTCCAACGGCTGGTGGACTATCCAGCCGCCGACGGAAGATCTGTCAACCAACTTGCCCGCATCATCAACACCTTGAGCAGAGAGCGGTCAGGCCGGGGACCGAAGCGTGCCCGATACGAGGCGATGCTCGCCGTACCTGACGTCGACGGCACGGTCCCGGTTGTTGTGCCCGCGCGAGACACCTCGGCCATGGCCTTCCCGTGCTTGTCACTTCTATCGTTTCAGCTCGATGGCTCGCAACTACACGCTGTGGCCCACTACCGCAGCCAGTACTTGGTTCAGCGCGGCTACGGCAACTACCTCGGTATCAGCCGTCTACTTACCTACATTGCGGACCAAACGGGTGTCAGTCCCGGAACCCTGACCGTGGTCGTCGGGCTCGCTCATGTGGACCATCTGCGGAAAGATCTCGCCGCCTCATTGCGAATGCTCGCCGACGATCTCGGTGTCACAAGCTGGAATCAGGCATGGGAGTTGTGGTGACCGCCAGTCGGCTTGATTAGGTGTCAGACCAACGGCGGCCAGCGCCGACGATGGAGGTTGAGGGCGTCCGGAGATCTCACACCGTGGGGGAGGTGGTCACCAGCGAGGGTTGCCGGCGCCCAGGCGGCGCGCCAAGGCCGGGTCGTCGAGTACCTCCCGGCACGACCTCGCGTAGGCCAGGAGTCGATCACCTGAAGGTTCCTGGTCCCCGCCTTCGACCAATTCGGGATTGAACTGGGCTTCGACTCGAACAGTGAGCCGTTCAAGTGCCCGAACGACAAGCAGCAGTTCGCGATCCTGATGCTGTGTTGGAAGTTCCATGTCGCTCCGATCGTTGCTGAGGTGAAACTGCCCTAGAGGCGCGCATTACGCAGAGAGGTCGGGGCGTCGTAGTGCAATCCCCACTTCGGTGGGAACCAAGCCGGTGTCGCCGTCGGCACCGGCGTGAACTTCTGCTTGATCCGGGTCCGGCCGGTGTGACCGCTGATGCCTGGGTGGGCGACCCGCGCGTACTTGTCGACCTCGCAGAACAGGTTCTGGCAGTCGATGAGCTGTAACCGACGGCCGAACAATCCCCTGAATTGCAGGCCAAGTCTGTCGAAGTGTTCCTCCTGGCCAGCAGCCATGTATTCGATTAGCTCGACCTCGTGTCCCGCCGCGGATGGCCCGAAACACTTGCGCACCCCGTCACGAGCGCCGGGTCCGGCGACGACGAAGTCCATCTCGTCGAAGGTCAGCACAGTGGTGTAATTCAGGTCGATGGTGAACTGGAATGCGAGGAAGTCCCCGATCGCTGGATACGTCCGCAACAGCGCGAACACGCTTTGCATCGACGCGGCCGATCCCACCTTCCGGGGAAGCTGATCGTCGATCATCCGCGAGAGCAGGCGCAGATGGTTGGCATGCTTGCGCTGTTCGCCCAGTGAAGGCGGTGGGATGACGTATGCCGCAGAGTACACGCGCTGTCCGGCCGCGAAGGCTGTATCGAGCACTTCGCGGTACCTGACGACATCGAATGTATCGACAGTCAGCGGGCCTAGCTGTTCCTCGAGCAATGCCCAAGTCGAGATCTTATTGAACATCTTGAACAGCAAGACCCGGAACACGAGGTTGTCGATGTCCTGCGGCCCCTGGTAAGCGACCTGTCGAATCAGGTACTGGCTGACTCGATCAGCTGCGCGATAGCAGTTGGTGAATCGATGGTTACGAAGAATCGGATCGTCGGTCCACGGTCCCGGAGCTCCCGCCAACCTCGCCTCGTAGACCGACTGCCGTGCCGCCGCGAACCTCCAGTATGTGTCGAACACCGGGGTGATGTTGTATGACCGGCCGCCGACGCGAATCTTCTCAAGTGGACGGCCGCGCCGCAGGCTTGCGGCGCGGCTGGTGACGGGCGGCGAGGCAGTGGTGGCTGCGATCGGCATGGACGGATCCTACCGTGACGTGGATAGCTATACGTGTCACCATATCTACGTGACGTTGCCTCTTGACGGTCCACACGCCGACAGGTCGGCAGCGCTGTTCAACAACCGCCACCTGGTAACAGTCGTACACGCAATCAGCAGTGGCCTCGTGGCCGCAGAGTTCACTAATCGGCAGATCGCCGGGGCGACTGGCCTTCCGGACAGCGTGGTAAGGCCAATACTTCAAAGGCTCCGGGACGCAGGTCTGGTCACCTCCGTCAGCGAGGAACCTCAACGGGTGCGAGGCGCGAGATACTTCCAGGCCCTGACCGGCACCGGTGCCTGGCCGAAACTGGCTGAGCTGTGTCTGACACTCACCGCCTTCGACCGCGAGGGGGAGCCGAGAAACCGATAACGTTGCGCCGCGTCCGACCCGTGCCCAGATTGGGAGATTCAGCCCGTCAACGGCGGAGGCTGAACCATGTTGCGGTGCAATGTGTCTGACATAGTAGAACTGTCACCGGCAGTGGCAGCTGTCGCCTGCGAGACTGTCTGGTGCTGTTTATCGAGAGCGGCAGTTTTCTCGGTCGGTTACGCAACGCAATCGGGTTAACTCATGCCCATAGTCGACCGACCGGATCGGCTCGAGCTGTTCACGTTCGAGTCGATCCAGCCAGGTTCCTTGGTAGTAGTCCTCGAAGCAGACATCGAAGTATTCTTCGGAGCCGATGGAGGGGACTGGCCCGAGATCGACCAGGATCCACCGTTTGGAGTGGTTGTCCCAAACGAAGTTTCCGGGATGAAGGTCGAGGACTAGGCCATCCTTTGCTGTGACTCCGCACAGTCTTTGG
Organism: Nocardia sp. 2TAF39; assembly: GCF_052114905.1. Lineage (NCBI taxonomy): Bacteria > Bacillati > Actinomycetota > Actinomycetes > Mycobacteriales > Nocardiaceae > Nocardia > Nocardia sp. 2TAF39. The sequence goes on along the minus strand of NZ_JBFRFQ010000003.1, from coordinate 51,024 downwards.
TGGAGGTCTCGTAGATCGTCGCGTTGCTGTGGTGTCAGCTCGTTTCGGTCGCGGAGGATGGTTTCGCCGTCTTGTCCGCGAACATACTCGTGAGACAACGACTGCGTGCATACGTCGTATCTGGCGTCGCGGGGGATTCTTTCACCCAGTCCTGCGCAGGCGAGGATCCGGTAGTTAGTGAATTCTTCTGCGAGGAGCACTACACGTGCAGCGTAGTTTTTGGGCAGTTTCGTCACGCGGCCATCGGGTGTCTGAACTACCTCGGCGACAGCGCCGGAGCCTAGAAGAAGGCCGGTGTGGGTGGGGTCGGTCTGCTCCGCGAGACGGTACAGGCCCATGACCATGAGCTCTGCGAGTCGGCGACCGAGGTCGGTGGGAGAGCGTGCGTGGACCTGCCATGCGTTGAATGCGTAGGTGAGCAGCGGTGGAAGGCCATTTGCATGTAGGGCAACAGCTAGGCCCAATTGTGCTTCGGCGGTGAGAGGCTGCCCGGCTACAGCGGTTCCGAGGTCGGCGAGGAGGGTGGATGATCTACGTGAATTGTGAACTGCGGGTGTGTGGCCGCTGATCTGGTTGGCGATGGCTGTCACTCGGGCGAGGGCTACTCCGGTCTTCGTGAGTTCATGTCCCTCGGACTCCCAGCGGTGTTGGCGAGCACGGTCGTCGTCGTGAATGCTGCGTCGGTAGTTCTTGATCACGGTGGCGAGGATGCGGGCCTGATCCGGTTCGTCGAACGAGGCGTAGTGCCGCAGGAGTGACTCGAGATGGTTGTCGTCCAGGCTCATGATGAACCCCTGTCCAGAGCGCCGGGGTTAGCTCTGAGATAGCATGCGGTTTTCTCGCGGATGAGTGCCGCGTCTCGGGACCGTCGAACATCGACACCGCGAAACGTTGCGGGGTTGTCGAAGAAGTAGGTGAGTTCATGGCACGTCAGCCCGAGGGGGTTCTCGACGCCGAGAACGGAATTCGGATCGGCGTCGCTAGGCGGATCGAAGAAGGACCGAAGCCGCGGTAGAGGCCCCGAATAGTCCGCTTGGGCGTCGCGAAGCCGCACCAACGTCGAGGCGTTGACGACAAGAGAACGGATTCCTTTGCCCGCCGCGAAATGTAGGGCTTCCGACAGTCGGTTCGCGATCGGCTCACCGGCGTCGTTCAGTGACGTGTTGCCGAGTACCGGGATGCTGGTCCGGCGTTTGAAAGCAGTCAGGACCTCAGCGAGTGCGGGATTTGTTCGTGAGTCAACCGATTGCACTCGCGCGCTGCGGTCCAAGTGGAGAACTCCAGGTATCGTGCGGTACGCGAGGTCGGTGGCCCGGAAGTTCAGGAGCATGAACGGCGAGTGGCGGTAGCTTTCGAAGTAGTCGTCCCCGTGCTCGTCGAGGACCAAGGGTGCGACGGGGCGCCACCACTGCCTCTGCTTGATGACATTGAGACGGTCTTTCACCTCGAGGGACCGGGGGTCGGCCAACAGCGACCTGTTCCCCAGCGCCCGAGGTCCGATTTCGGCCGGACCGTTGACCCAGGCGACGATGCCTTCTGTCGCCAGCAGTGCGGCGACCTGCCGGGCGGTAACGTCCTCGACGGACTCGACCAGCGATTCGACAGCTTTTAGTTCGGCCGCTACGTCTCCGGGTTCCTGGCCGTAATACGCCGAGTCGAATCGCGTCGCAACGTCTCCCGACCGCAGTGTCGGATAGAACGCGGCAAGCCCGGTGCCCAAGGCGATGCCACTGTCGCTCGTACACGGTGGAATCTGATAGTCCATGAACGGATACTCAGCCAGAAGCCGTGAGTTGGTCGGACAGTTCAGCGCGAACCCTCCAGCGAGAGCAAGCCGGGAGCGACCGAAGTCGGCGCCGTACTCGTGTTCGGCGCGCTCGAGGTTGCGGGCAACAACACGCAGCGACAGCTCAGAAACAATTTTCGTCACCGCGCTCACATGGTGGTCGCGTTCTGAGAGGCGCCCGTCTGCACCATTATTCGCGGACAGACCCCTGCTTCGTGCAGCGTGTACCCGGGCGTCGATTTCATCGACAATGCTTCGAGCGGACGCGCGTGCCGACAGATCGAGCAACGATGTCTGGTCGAACTCCGCGACATCGAGCTCGACCGTGCTGTCGCTGGCCGAGGCGAGGGCCATGAGCGCCCCCTCCCGAAGCCCGTACTTTTTGCTCGCATAAGACCAGAGGCGGCCCGGAGACTCACACGGGAACATACGCAGCCCGCGCTCGTCGATGACGCAGCCTGGGTAGTAGTGGCGGCCGTAGGCGTCCGGCTCGAACAGGCAATCGGGGCCGGCGTCAAGCGACATGGCCACGACCGGGCTACCGAACGGGTCGGTGGTTTGGCAGAAGATCGCGGTCATCAAGTGCGCCATACCGTGGAAGGCGAAGCCCGAGCCGAATGTGTCCTGGTAGGCCGTCGTTGTCTCGATGCCCGGCGTGCCCCAGATCTCGACTACGTCGTCGAGTCCAGCGCCTTCCTCTGCGAGGAGATGCTGGAGCAGGCGTCGTGCGGCGTCGACGTCGTAGAGGGCATGAGCATGCTGTTTGATGCCGCTCAGCCGCTCGAACTCCCAGTAGCGGCGCAGTGTCAATTGGCCGTCCGCGAGTTCCCATAGCGCTGCGCCGTGGTCGTGGCGCAGTTTGATTCGCTGCAGGTTCTTGAGGGGGCCGATGTCGAAGAAGGTGGAGAGGTAGAGCCCGTCGTTCATGCCAGACTCCCCGGTCGAAAGATCTTCGGACGTGCCTCATGCGGGCCAGCGGTGTAGACGGCTCCCGGTGCCCGTGCATCGAACTCGTCGAGCAGCTCGCCCAGTAGTAGAGCAAAGGCGACCGCTGTCTTCTCGTCGTAGAACGGGGACATCGGATACGACTTGTGCACGCCGATCTTCGCGCCGCCGACGAGCTTGTGGTAGCCCGAGGAGTAGTCACAGGCGATCGGGCAGCGTCCGCGGCTCTGTTGCTCGAAAAGGAACCGGTAGAACTCGTAGTTGTAGGTCGCCAACGATTCCAACCCCGAGCGGTCCCAGGTATCAGCGAAGACAGATGGGGTAGTCGGGTCGGGTTTGGCGACGAAGAGGACCGCGAACCCGTGGCTGTCTGTGTCGCTGAGCACCTCGAAGCGATCCAGGGCAGCCAGCTGGGCGCTGAATCGTTGCGAGGCGACGATCAGGCCGCCGATCAGCTGCTGGTAGCCCTCGACTCCGAGTAGTTTGAGGTTGACGTATGCCTCCACCGGACCAGTCATCGAGCGACTCAGTTCGAAGGTGTACTGGAACGGGGAGTGGTTGCCGAAGTGGAGATCCTCATAGGGCAGCCCTTTTCGGCCTCCGCCACCGATGGGGTGATCGGCGTCGGTGAGACCGCTCTGGCGGTAGATCTCAGATCGGTCGGCGGCAACGTACAGGCTGGATGAGTAGGCCGCGAAGCCGGTCTTATGGAAGTCGACGCCGAAAGAGTCGGCCAGTCGGATCTGTGCTATCCGCGTCGCCTGCTGGCGGATTCTCTCGAGCGTCGTGGCAGGGAAACCGCATGGGTTGGATCGGTAGTCATAGTCGCGGAAGAACAGCCAGACCCAACCGACCACCGAGTCGACGTGCACACGGGGGACATAATCGAGTCCGAGATCCTCGACCAGCGCGTCGCGCAACTCCACGATCTCGGCGATCGGGTCGACGAGCATTTGGATCGTGGTGCCTCCGTTGGCGAAGATGGTCGCAACCTGTTCACCTGATCGCACCGTCTGCCGCACGGCCTGGTCCAACGCATCGAGATCCATCGAGCCGTCTGACAGCGTCGGAACTCGCATGCAACTGGCTTCGCCGATTCCCAGCCACCCACACGCCTCCTCATGACACGGATGTCCCTGGGTCGAAGACAGAACCCGGACAGGTGTATGGATTCCCAGCCGAAGCGCGTCAGGCTGGGCTCGTTGGATGCCGTGTTTCACGGCATGGACATTGGTGCTCTTACCTCCGAAGGTGAAGATACCGCCGGACCTATCGACATCGAGCCCGGCCAATTGCGACACCATCTTGACGACGGCGAGCTCGGTGCCGAGCAGGAGTCCGCTGGACATGTCTTGGGCGCCATTCGGATTGAACAACGAAACATATGCCGCAGCCGCCACGGACGCGAGCGTCGGCGGTGGCGTCACATTGATCATCGCGCCAGGGTGGTTCCAGCGCATCATGCCCTGGAAGTAGGGAGCCAAGTCAGCCAATACCGCATCCGGCGGACTGGATGTGGCGGGAAGCGACTCATCTGCCAGGATCTGGCCGAAGGACCGCTCGTCATGTCGTTGTACCCGCGGCTCGTCGGTGTCGATGTAGCGACCGACGAGGTGATGTAGTGCCGCCAGATTCCGCTGCAGTTCGGCAACGTCGTTGTCGTCGGGGTCTTGGAAGAACTCCCGTATCGAGGGCATCACAGCTGATCACCGCCAGTCCGGCCTGCCGGATCATCCACGAGGGCAGGCCCTCTCGAAGAAGCCGATCGTGATCCGGTGCGCCGCCGATGGGGAGTCTGGTCCGATGGGAACGTGATGTGTGCGAGTCCTGCGATCCTCTCCTGATTTCGAACGGCCTGAGGAAACGCTCTATGGCACGCGATCAGGTTGGAAGGGAGGCTCGATCGCCACCTCTGCGGCAACATGCGGTGAGAAGTACTGTGCGAGTGGGGGATCGACTGGATGTCGTCGAGATTCCAGGTCATCTATTGAGGGTCGACCAGCCAGACCCACGCGGGAACGTAGCAACCGGTAGCACGCTGTCGGGACCGTCGGGTATGGCTCGGTCGTGTTACCACGCCGAAATGTGAGTCAGAGCGTCGAGCAGGCTGGCGAATGTCGGATACGGCTGCGAGACCCGCGGCTGGCCCACCAGCAGGCAGCGACAGCCCAGAGCTGCTGCGGGCTCGAGATCGAGCAGCGGGTTGTCGCCGATCACGACGGATTGCTTCGGATCGACGTCGTTGGCGAATAGGGCGCCGTAGATGCCGTCCTTGACGGAATCGGCGGAGTCGAAGACCGAGTGGAGGTCATCGATAAGCTCGGCTACCCCCAGGGCTGCCAGGACGCTCGCAGCGTGCGCGGACGGCGCGAGTGTGACAACAACCCGTCGGGTCTGACACCGAGCCAGCGCGGATTGCAGCTCTGGGTGAGGATGGAGAACCTGCGTGTAGGGCAGGTCTGTGTACACCGACTCGGCCCAGCGGCGCCGAGGGATACCGAGCTTGTCGAGCGCGTCGAGAATCGATGGGCGCTCGGCCTCGAGAACTGCCAATTCTGCAGTAGTCAGACCGGAATTCCTCTGAAGGAAGGCCGTCGTACGAGCGTCGATCAACGTGGTCAGCGCAGTGTCCGCCGGGTAGATCGTGCTGTCGAGATCTAAGACAAGTGTTTTGAAGGGAGCCATTCGCCGTCCTTGCCACCCACATTCCTTTGCGCCAGCCGTGGTGCGAGTTCTGCGCACACCACTACCGACCGTCGCGAATACAACGGGCCTACAGCTGCCGGTAGTGGTGCAGCAGATGAGATCGGCGCGCAGTCAGACGATCTCGACTACCGCCAGCGATTTACGCCCACGGCGCAACAGGATCCACCGATCGTGAAGTAGATCGTTCTTGTCGACAATCGCGTCGACTGCGGCAACCTTCGTGTTGTTCACATAGGCTCCACCTTCTGCGACCGCACGCCGTGCAGCCGACCTGCTCGCAACAAGACCTGTTGCAGCGAACAAATCGACAACATCGTGCGCTCCAGCAGAGACCGAGGCCGAGGGAAGCTCCCGGACCGCGTCCTGCAACGTCGCAGCGTCCAGTGCGGCAAGGTCGCCGCCGCCGAACAGTGCTTGGCTTGCTGCCCGTACGCGAAGCATGGCGTCCTTGCCGTGCACCAGCGTCGTGACATCTTCTGCCAGGGCGCGTTGGGCTTCGCGTAGTGCCGGCCGTTCGCGAGCCGCCTGCTCGAGTGCTTCGATCTCGCTACGCTCTCGGAAGGTGAAAATCTTGAGGTAGTCGCCGACTTTGGTGTCCTCGGCGTTGAGCCAGAACTGATAGAAGGCGTAGGGCGAGGTCATCTCGGCGTCGAGCCAAATCGCGCCTCCCTCTGTCTTCCCGAACTTTGTCCCATCGGCTTTGGTGACCAGCGGCGTCGCCAACGCGTGCACACTGACACCCTCGACTCGGTGGGTCAGGTCCGCACCGGCGGTCAGGTTGCCCCACTGGTCCGAACCTCCGGTCTGCAGTGAGCAGCCGTACCGCGTGTACAGCTGGTAGAAGTCCATACCTTGGAGGAGCTGGTAAGAGAACTCCGTGAAGCTGATCCCCGCCTCGCTGCCCAGCCGCGCCGAAACGGCCTCTTTGGCGAGCATGCGATTTATTCGGAAGTGCTTGCCCACGTCTCGCAGAAAGTCGATTGCCGACATCGGGGACGTCCAATCGAGGTTGTTCACGACCTGTGCCGCGTTTTCGCCCTCGAAGGACAGGTAACGCTCGACTTGTGTACGGATCCGCTCGACCCAGTCAGCCACCGTCTCGCGGTCGTTGAGTACGCGCTCCCCGGACATCCGGGGGTCGCCGATGAGGCCAGTCGCGCCGCCGACGAGCGCGATCGGCTTGTGTCCGAAGTCCTGGAGCCTACGCATTGTGAGGAGTTGGACGAGGTTGCCCATATGCAAGCTCGGTGCGGTCGGATCGAAACCGCAGTAATACGTCACCGGGCCCGCCGCTAGCGAGGCGCGCAGCGCCTCCTCGTCGGTGGACAGTGCGACGAGTCCTCGCCAGGAGAGCTCGTCAAGGGCGTTGACCCGGGTCTGCGTCACGACTGCCATGTCCTTCCTGCATCAGGCCCGCTCGTGCGGACCGTGGATCGAAGAGTGCTACGCCCACAAACAGCGGCGAAGGGGCTTGTTGCGGGAGCTGGCCAGCCATGCCCCGACAACTGTGAGCTGCGGATGACAAGCCGAGGGTCGAGTGTAGTGCTAGCCGAGGGGCCTGACAGTGCTGTCATGGCTCGTGGTGGTGCACTCGCCACCATGATGACCAGCTCGCGTGCCGTCGTAGGAATGAAATTTGTCGAACATGCCTTCAGCATCGGCGACATGTCGCTCACGCGGAACGTAGCAACAGGTAGCGCGACCCCCGTAGCGTGGAAAGCATGATCGAGCCGCCGCAGACCCAAGTACACAGCGAGCGGACCGTATATGACGGAAAGCCATGGCTGACCGTGACCCGCAACGAAATCACCACCCCAGACGGTATCCACCGATCCCACCACGCGATTCGTCTGAACACCGTGGCCACGGTGACCACGATCGATGAGTACGGACGCGCACTTCTCATGCGCCGCCATCGTTGGATCGTCGGTACGGTGGGCTTGGAATCGCCAGGCGGGATCGTCGATCCCGGGGAGAACCCGATCGTGTGCGCACACCGAGAACTCTTGGAAGAGACAGGGTTTGAAGCCGGGGATCTCGAACTCGTGGCCGATCTCGAACCTATGCCAGGTCTAGTACAGACCCGCCATTTCGTCTACATCGGGTGTGATGCACGCCAGGTTGCGTCGCCGACCGACGCGGAAGAGGCTGCCGAACTACTGTGGATCCCACTCAGTGCCACGGCCGAGCTGCTGGCCAAGGGGGCGCTGCTCGGTACCGGCACTGCTGTCGGAATGTTGGCGGCGGCTGCTCTATACGGCGACAGGGTTGCTGGCGACTCGCCTGGTCAGCAAGTCGTGTCGGCGCTTGAGTCGCCCTGAGCCGAGCCGCGTGATCCGAGGTGTCGCCACGCTGAGAAGGTTTTCCGCTTCGTCGAGTTCGCCGATGCCCAGGGCGCCCTCGGCCAGATCCAGGAGCTGAGCGGACTGGGCGCGAACGAATTCCGCCGGCAGTTCATCGAAGGCAGAACGACAAACCTTGGACCCCGCAGGGTCGCCAAGGCGGACGAGGACATGCCCCTGCCAACGCTGCAAATGCACTGCGTCGAGCGAAATGAAGGGGAGCTCAACTTCATCACCAGGCCGCGAGTGGGCAAGATCGGCCTCAGCGCACGCGAGCGCGGCACGCGCGATGGATGCGTTACCTGGAGTCGCTGCGGCAACCTGTGCCCGGGTTGCCGACAACCAGCATCGAAGCAGCGGCGGAAGCCCAGGAAACGCCTCAGCGAAATTCACCTGTGTCAAGGCGACAGTGGCATGGCCGGTTTCCGCGAGAAGGATGGCATGCTCACCGATGGCATGCGCCAGCATGATCGGATCTCCCGCCCGGGACGCGGCCCGCCGCGCTCTTGCGTAATGCTTGGATGCGCTCGCCTGGTTGCCGACATCGAGATCCTGCCACGCCGCCAACGCGGCAGTATCGGACTGCGCCCGAGCGATGCTGCGTCTGTCGCTACCGTTTGCAGTTCGCCACATCGTCTCGAGCGCGGCGACATGGCTGGCGGTCTGGATGCGGACGGCGGGAGCGCCGAGGCGGCGGTCCAGCAATCGGAGACTGTTCGTGTGATTGGTCAACGCCGCGAACAACGAGTCATCGTCTGGACCATCGAAGGTAGGAATGCTGGGAGCTGCATCATCCGGTGCGATTTCGAGGACCCGGCTCAGAAGGTCGCTGTGGATGTGGTCGGGCGCAATATGCCCGTTCTCCCAACGTGACAGCGCGACACGAAGGCTGGTGGGACTCATCAGCGTGATTCGGTCACGAACGGCTTGGGCTTGCATCGCGCTGATCAACCGCGTCTGTGACCAGCCACGTGCCTTCCGCGCAGAACGAATCAGACTGCTATCTATCCTCAACACCCCCTCCGAACATCGCGTGCACTCGCACGGCGCTGCTCCCCCGACAGGGTCGGTGCCTGACGTCGTTGCTGGCTGATGCGCTGCGATCGATGTTGACCTACTGTCGCTGATCGGCAGATACGAATGACGCGGAGCCACGGACTACCCCGATGAATGGTCCGTTGCCTCGGCATTCTATGGTAAGCGGACTGTCAAAGCTTGAAAACTCCACCGAGGCAATCGAAACCGGCGAATTGATCGCAGATGTGCACCGTTCGAATCAACACGTGGTCCAGCCTGTGGCCCACTGCAAGCATCGCACGGAGCCTCGACAGGCGAATCAGCTGCGCGAGAACCGTTGCCGCACGGCGCGGGCAACAGTTGACCTGCCGCTGCCGGAGTTCTCCCGCATCACAACAGCACGCTCATTCCAGCGTCTGTGGCATCAGGATGCCGTCGAGCTTCCGGACATCGCGGTAGGTGCGGCACGGTCGCAGGCAGCCCGTACGGATCCCACCATCATCCGCCGTCGAACGCGACGGGATCGAGTGGGTAGTGGCGAGCGCGGTTGCCGCAGATCACGTGCCACAGCGAGATATCGACATGGCTTCCGGTCTGGCCGACGGTGGTGGTGCAGGTGAGGAACAGCGGTTGCTCGTCCACTATGTCGAAGACTAGATCGATGCCGGGCTCCTCACCGGTTTCGCGACGCGCGGCGCTCAGCGGGTGCTCGCCAGGCTCGACATGCCCACCCGTCGGCAGGTGCAGCCTCGCCATGCAATGCAGTCCCCCTGCCCGTCACATGTGGTCTTGTGACACGCACGGTTGGCATTGGGATGATTACAGTTTCGCGCTGGTGTGGGTTGCCGAGTGCCCGGCGCCGGTGGATGGAAGGTTTGTGGAGTGCGTGCCTGACACCGTGTGGGATAAGCGGCAGCCGGATGTAGCGCAGATCGTGCAGTCTTATCGAGGCTGTCGGCTGGAGCTTGGGGCGGGGGATGTGTATGTGATGCGGACGAACACGACGCTGCACCGGGTGGCTCCGATTCGCCGGGGCCGCCGCACGATTGTGAATATGGCGTTCGCTTCGGCGGACGAATTGTCCCGGCCGGTGTCACACGAGACCATGGATGCCCTGTGGGCACAAGGTATTGCGAGTGAGGGGACCCGAGGAAGTGCAGCGTATCGAGTTGACGTCTGTAGACGGTGTCCGGTTGGAGGCTGTGGTGGATCGGACTGCCGTAACCCCGGCCCTCGGGTCGGTGTTGTTGGTCCACGGGATCACGGTGGACTTGGACGAGGGCGGTCAGATGTTCGTGCGGCTCGCGCAGCGGCTGACGTCGGCGGGGTTCGATGTGCTGCGGTTCTCCTTTCGCGGGCACGGAGCCAGCGGTGGAACCCAGGAAGGTGTGACCGTCGCGGGGGAGTGCCTGGATCTGCAAGCCGCGGTCAACTACGCACGCGAACAATTCCCTCGGCAAGCGTTGTCGATTGTCGCGGCTAGTTTCGGGGCTGTGTCGACGGCACTGTCACTATCGTGGCTGGGGGCTGGCTTGCATCGGTTGGTGCTGTGGAGCCCGGTGCTGGACTTGGGGCACACGTTTCTGGACCCTCGGTTGGCGTGGGGGGTGGAGAACTTCGGGCCCGAGCAGCGGAAGTGCTTGCAGGACAAAGGTTTCTTGCTCGTGGACGGGGATTTCCGGCTCGGTCGTGTGATGTTCGGTGAGTTCGCGCGGTACTCGCCGCGTGAGGAGTTCCTGGCAAGTGCGGTCCCTGCGTTGATTGTGCACGGCGATCGCGACAGCGCCGTGTCCTACGAGATCGCCGCCGAAACGGCCCGAGCCCGGCAGGTCACGACCCTGCACACGGTCGTCGGGTCTGATCATGGGTTCGATTCACGGGAGCGGGAGGACGAAGCGATCGGGATGACGGTCGATTGGCTGGCCGAGCAGTGCGCTGTGATCCATTGAGGTTGGCTCGGTTGTACGCACCGGTCCGATTCGGTGCCGCGGTGGCGGTGGGGGAGCACTGCGTTCTGGGGTGTCCGAAGGAGTCCCGTATCCGCGATGCACAGCGTGGGCAGTCCTCGGTTGGTGAGCCGGTTGTCATCGGGGATCGCTGTCTGGTGTTCAACCAGGTCGTCGTCCAGGAAGGCACTGTTCTCGGGGACGATTGCGTCGTGGAGGACCGGGCGCGGATCGGATATGGCTGTGACCGACATCCAACCCGGACAACAGTGGCCGAACCTGTTGTGAATGTGCCGGGGTCGTGTCCGGGAGCGACCGAGCGGTGTCGCCTCTATCGGGATCAGTCGCCGCGTGACGAAGGTGGCGCGGTGTCCTCGCGGTCAGTTCCGTAGTCGATGGGCATGTCGTGGGAGGTGATGCATGCGCGTCGACAGGCGAGGGTGGCGATTGTGTCGTAGGTAGCACGGCCGCGTTCGAGTAGACCAAGGCCGTGAGGGTGGCGCGAAATGGTCATGGCGTCGTTGGGTTCCGTATCGAGGTCGCTGGGCGGGGATCCGTCTGGTAAGGCACATCAGGGCGTCGACGGGGTGAGGGCAGCAGTTCGGCGAGCCACGTGAGGGCGGCGGGGTAGTCGATGCGGGTGGAGACTTCGATGGCGCGTCCGGCGGGGTCGCGGTAGATGCGGCCGTCTTTGGCGATTCGCACTGTTTCGGTGCTGAACTCGATGGCGGGGACTGCGAGGGCGGCGGCGAGGGTGACCGGGTCGTTCATCCAACTGGAGGGTCGGTGGTCAAACCAGCGAGTGGCGTTGGCGGCGATGAGTTCGACTTCCGGCGGTGCGTCGAGGGCGGTCAGCCAGGCGTAGAGGTCGGAGTCGGGGGTGACGGCGAGTTCCTCGACGTTGGTGTGGGTGGACAGCACGCAGCGTGGCCGGCGGGCGGCGCGCAGCACGAGCCCGAAGGAGGAAGGGTCCCTGCGCGGGTTGTGGGACGCTCGGCTGGGGTTACGGTAGTTGTCGAGCCAGCCGCCCATCATGGTGAACTCGATCTGATCGATGTGGTGTGGGCAGGTGATGAAGAACTCGGCGACGTTGGTCGCGGGACCTAGTCCGACCCAGATCAGCGGTTGTGTTGAGTTCTCGCACGCGGTGGACACGACCTCCACGAGGTCAGTGAGTACCGGCCGGGTGTGGGGAAGAAGTCCGTGCATGACGAACCGGTCCTCGGCGCCGTCGAGTGTGCGGCCGGCGACCACCGGCACGTCGGGGCGGTCCATCTGGTCGAGCAGCGCGCGGGCATACCGGGCGCGTTGGTTGTTGTTGGTTTCGTCGTTGGTGACCACGATCAAGTTGCGAACCGACTGGGCTGCAATCCATAGGGCGAGAGCATCGTCGAGGTCGTGGCCGATGTCGGTGTCGAACACCATGGTGGGTGCTGTAGCGGCGGCGAATGCTGATGAGATCAGGAGTTCAGCGGTCACGGGATTCCTTCAGGGGGACGGCCTTCCCAGTGGATGGGAGGCTTGTTGTGGTGGGGTCGAGGGGTAGGCGGGGATTGGGGCGGGCAGATGGTGGCGCCGTCGCCGCTGTCGGCGGTTACGACTCGCACGAATGCGGCCCTGGTGGTGAGAAGCCGTTGGCTGTGGGGGAGGTGGGCGTTGTCGGGTACGACGATCAGCCAGACGTCTGGCTCACGGGCGGCGTGGCGGGTCGACGCCGCGACGGTGCCGCTATGGGTGGCGAGGTCGAGGCGCTCCGCCCCAGAGGTAACCCCAAATCTCGGCGCGCCCGCGTATCACCGCACCGAGCCGGGCGAGGGTGGCATGGGGTGACAGATGACGGTATGCGCGTAGCCGAGCGCGATCGGGGGTGGTTTTGCGTTGGGGTAAGAACCTCACAACGCTCTCCGGGCGTAGCGGCCTGCTCGATCAGCGCGCAGAGTTGTCGGTTTGTGCTGTGCGGGCAGCCATAAGGCGAAGTGCGTGAACCATTCCTTGGCCTGTGGCAGCCCGGCCAGACTCGGGACATCCGAGTCCACCAGCGGTGTTACTCCTGTTCTGATGGTCATTGTGTTGGGCCGATCCCGCGCCATCCCAGTGGCAGCTCGACACGGCGCGCGTGAATATCGGCCAAGAGATCGGCATAGCCTTCGCGGACTTGGCCGAGGTGGAACCAGGCTTCGTGACGCAACTGCTCGTCGTCGGTGCGCCGAACGGTCCACCAGGCTTGGGTGAAGGTCTTGGCCACGTGGCTGATCACTTCCCCGAGGGAGTGGGTGTGCTTGCGAGCGCCGGTCGGGCGCGGCAGATGAAACGCCGCCCACGAATCGATCTGCTCGACCACGCCTGCGATCTGCCTGCGCACGGCCGCTTCGTCGAAATCCGGCGGGTGTCGCGGTGAATCCAAGTAGCCGGGCAGCCGCGCGGCGTGCAGATCACCGAGCTCGCGCGCCCAACCGATCAACGGCGAGTCGTGGTTGAGATGCCCGGAGATCGCAGACAGCAACTGTTCGGGCGCCAACAGTGCTGCTGAACCGGACCTGCCGTTCCCGACACGTTGTGTTGACACCGGCATCACCCGGTTCAGCTGCGTCGCGCCGCTCACGACCGCGCACCTGGGCATGCGGCGGGCAGAGCAGCTGTGGGTGGCGTGTACTGCGAGGACAGCGTGCAGCGGGTGATCGTGCGGCCTCGATCGGTGAATCGTTCGGTGTGCGCGCACAGTTCTGTCAGCGTCTCGGCCGGTTCGTCGTCGCGGAGGCGGGTTTCCTCGAGCTCGACCACCAGGAGTCCGTCGTCGTGCTGAACCAGGCGGATGACACTGTCTTCGCCACCCGGTCCGAACCCGAGCTCGCCTGGCGCCTTGGCTGTGGCCTTGGCGTCGTCGGCCAACGCCATATACAACGTGTCCACGGCGTCCATCACCTGTGGCCAGCCCCGACGGGTCAGCTCGGAGACCATGTCGAACCGGGTCACCGTGGGGATTGCACCCATGTGTGATTCCACGAGCACGCGCTCGCCCTGGCGCCGCCGGTCAGGCGCGGTGTCCTTCATCCGGCCGACCTCCGCAAGGTTCATGGGGGCGTCAGCGTCCAGGAAGTAGATGTGCGCCTGCGGCATTCGCGTGAGCCGCTGTATCACGGCGCTGCCGGACGGTCCGAGGCTGGTGAGATGGACCCGAGACGGCACGATGAGATGGCCACCGCCACGGCCCTCGATCTCCTCCATCGCTTGCCATAGCTTCTGTGTGCGAGGCGAATCGGCGTCGAACACTCGCGCCAGATCGAGGTCCCAAGACTGCGCCACCTGCTCTAACCGCCACATGACCGCTGCGGCGGGATCGCGGCGATCGGCTTCCTCGAGCATTGTCCGCAAGACTCGCTCGGGTGCGGTCGGTTCGATGATGACCTGGCCCGGGCCGAACGAGAAGTACGTCGCGTACTCGTGCATGGCGCGGTGGACCGCATCACGCGCCTGATCGGACAGCAATTCTGAACGGGCGTATCCGAACCACATCTCAGCGATCCTCGCTCTGTGAGTGCTGAGGGTCGCAGTCCACGCCAAATGGGAGCGAGGAGTGTCGAGGAGTCGTCCACGACCTCGATCCCGGTGCACGTGCGGCGTTTACACGTGCGTCGGTCGACAGTTGCACAATTCACCTCCTCGCCCGCGGTGCCGTTGGCAAGAGGCTCCGTGGGCGTATCTGAGTTACTGGGCCGGACCAATCGCAGTCGGGGAAGTTCCTTGGCGGTTCGGACGGCGGCGATCTGGCTGTCTGCCTGGAGTTTCTGAACCTTGCTGCGTACCGGTTGTTCTCAGAACAGCCCAGTCGGGATGCGTGCGCTAGCACTCGTCGTGTCGTACATCGCCGAAAGGGCGTTGAGGAGTGGAGTATTTTGTCGACTTTTGGCTGAGGTCTTGATGATCTCTACTGAGAAGGCAAGCGTTCACTACCATCACAGGAATGAGCGAAAAGCGCTCCAACGAAGAACTTCGTCGACTTCTCAACGAAATCGGCTGGTCGCCCTATGAGCTGGCCCGGGCGGTTAATCGCGTGGTTGCACCCGACCGCCGAGTACATGCCAAGACTCCATTCGCTTGGCGCGATCGAGGTACGGTGCCCCGGGATCCGCTGCCAGCAGTCGTGGCCGGCATCCTCACCGAGTCACGCGGAGAGATCGTCACCGCAGATCAACTGTGGCCCGGTAGAAACCACGGAACCGAGGTCTGGCTTCCCGCGCTTTCAGGTGTTGTCGATGGGCCATGGGCGCCGGAAGGCACACTGGCCTTGCTGAACGAGTGCAGGGTCGGGAGCGAGGCCCGTACGTTCTTCGCAGTCTCGGGCAGCGAGCTGACCTCGGTCGCTGAGTCCTGGGCCTCATCCACGCATGCACTCATGTCGGACCGGACCCGCCCCAAATACGCGGGGGGTATAACGCCGGACCTCATCGCCTACCTGGAGCAAGACCTGCTGCAGTTGCGGCGGTTGGACGACGGGCACGGCGGTGAACTGGTCTTGCGCACAGTGACTCACCGACTGAGTCTGGCGATCGATCTGCTGGCCGACTCCTCATACAAGGCCGGCATCGGCAGACGTCTGCTGTCTGCGGTCGGCCAAATGGCGCAGCTGGCAGGATGGCTGGGATTCGATCTGGGACGCCACGGATTCGCGCAGCGGATGTATCTGCTCGGCCTTCGAGCCGCGGCTGCGTCCGGCGACCGCCAGCTCGGTGCACTCATTCTGAGCTGTATCGCTTTCCAACAGACGTGGCGGAATCGACCGCATGACGCTGTAGCGATCATGAGCACTGTCACCCAAAAGCTTCGAGGCGCGGCAACTCCGCGAGTGGCGGCGTTGATCGCGATGCGCGAGGCCCGTGCCTTCGCTACCACGGGCATGCCACACGAAACATCAGCCGCGCTCGAACGCGCGCACGGCGCCCTCGCACGAGGCCCACACGAAGATGATCCCGCGTGGACTTACTGGATGGACGAAACAGTGCTTACGAGTGAGGCGGGTCGCTGCTACTTGCACCTTGGAGATACCCAGCGGGCGGAAACCGAGCTCGCCAAGGGCCTGGCTCAACTCGGAGATGATGCCTCTCGCGATCGCGTCCTGTACGGGCTGTCGCTGTCACTGGCACATGCCCGTGGCACAGCCGGGCGACAAGATCTTGAATTGGCCTGCTACGAAGCGGGTCAAGTTCTGCCGATGCTGCCAAAGGTCGGATCGGTACGCTGCCGCAATCTCATAGAGATGATCAGGACCGAACTGCACCCCCATCGTTCGACTGCTTCGGTGCAAGATTTCCTCGGAGGCTTCGAGGCGTCGATGTCCGTGCCCATATGCTAAGCCTGTTGATATGCAGTCTTCACCGGCATCGTCGCAGACAGTCGTGCTGCTCATCGTGCGATACGAGTCTCCGGACGCGGAAATCCTGATCGAGAAGGCAAGCGCCTTCAACGCCGAGCTTTACGGTCATCCGGACCAGACGCCTGTGTCGCCGGAGGAGTTCGATCCTGAACATGGTGGTGTATTCCTACTTGCCTACGTCGCAGGCACACCCGTCGCATGTGGAGGTTTCAGGAGACATCTCGATGACCCGACCGGCGCCACAGCCGAGATCAAGCGTATGTACGTCGAGCCGCACCTTCGCCGCAGCGGCATCGCGCGTCGTGTACTAGCACGGTTGGAAAACGATGCCCGCACGGCGGGCTACGAGGCCGCAATCCTCGACTGCGGCAGCAAGCAGGCCGCTGCGCACGCCCTGTACGAGAGCTGCGGATATACGCGGACAACCAGCTTCTCTATCTACAAGGACAAACCTGGTAACCGGGCGTATCTTAAGCGAATCGTCTGACGTTTGCGATCGTGTGACCTGATGACTGAATCTGCCGAGGGCAGGTCCGATCCTCGCGTTGGGTGCGCAGGTCGTGACGTGGTGCAGGTGGCCGCTGATCCATTGAAAGCGATGGTTGCCGGTGAGCCTCTCCGCACTGCTGGCGGCGGTGTGTAGAACGCGCGGCGCGTCCAGATGTATGCGGGAAGGATTGCCGCCATGCCCGAGAAGGCCGTCCGGGACAAGGTCTTGTGCTACATCGTCCGCAACGGCAAGCTACTCGTCTTCCGGCACACCGACTATTCCTGGGAGGAGGTCGGTGTCCAGGTGCCCGCGGGCACCATCCGCGCCGGAGAGGCTCCTGAGGCGGCAGCCCTTCGCGAGGCCGGCGAGGAAACCGGGCTGAGCAACTTCGTGATCCGGCGCAAGCTCGGCGAAGCCGAATACGACATCAGCCCATACCGTTTCGAGATCCAACACCGGCACTTCTTCGAGCTCGAACTGCGTGCGGAAACCCCGAGCGGTGGCTCAGCCGGGAAGACCACGACGGCGAGGGTCAACCGACGAAGTTCGAATGCTTCTGGATACCTTTGGAAGCCGCGCATGTCCTGCAATCAGGGCAGGGCGCGCTGCTCGGTCGACTCATCGACTGAGCCACATGGACGTCGTCCAGGTTCTGGCTACCGGTCGAAAACGTATCCCGCCCTGATCGGTTGTCTAGGTCGATCCAGTACTGACAGATCCCGTCGGCGGTAACGGCGGCGAGCTGTCCAGCACATGCCTCGATCACTCGCCGCGATCCGATGTTGTCCTGCCAGCACGTCAGCCGGGCGCTCGCGATGCCGAGATCCTTTGCCTTAACCAACGTCTGGCGAAGGATCTCGGTGGCGTAACCGCGACGACGGTGCAGTGGCGCGACCGTGTAGCCCACGTGTCCACCCCAGCGCATCAGTTCATCGCTGAGGGTGTGCCTGATATCGGAGCTGCCGACGAACTCTCCGTCGACCTCAGCGATCAGGAATGTGTAGGGCACTATTCCCGGCGGCAGGCCGACGCCAGCCGAAGCATTCTGCTGCACTACCAGGTAGTCATCCCACCGCATCCCGGCCTGATAGTCCTTGGCGAGTGTCCGCCCGTCAGCGGTGAGCGCTGAGCGAAGGGCCAAGAAGGGACGCTCGTCCCGCGTCCCCAGTGCCCGCACCGTGAGCCCATCCACTTCGGTCATCGTAGTCAGCTCGGCCGGTCGATCGAGTCGGGGGTGTCAGGCCGTCGACGTCCTCGAAGACTGTGGTCAGCCATCCCTCGGTGTCGATAGTGAATTGCACCGGCGGTGTCGGGACAGTGGGTGGCAGCCGAGCCGCAGCCTCGGACTCGGTGCGGTACATCCCGGCGAGGGAGTCGTCGCTGTTGATGGCCTTCGCGAAAACCTTTCGGCCATCCTGCAATTCCAACCGCGCCGCCATCCAATGGCTGAACCTGCCCAACTGGCTGAGCGCTGAGTGGACCTGACTGCCCAGGCGGCGCTCGATCGCGCCGCGCACGGGTTGCGGCAGATCGTTCCATACGATCCGTTCGCGGTTTCCTCTGCGCCGACCACCGCACCATCCTGGCGCTCGAGCGCTGGGTTTCTCCAGTCGTTCTCAAGATGCGTGACGCTGTGAGGCTACTGCGGGATCACCACGTCCGACATGCCTCCCCTGGAAAGCCAGTGCCGCGCGTCCTCGCGACGACAGCGAATCCTGTCGGTCATGGTTTCCCTGTTCCTGAGCTGAGTTGTCAGGCGCCGTTTCCTGGTCCGGGACCGGGTGGCGTGCCGAGGGTGTTGATGAGGTCTTCGAAGGCTTCGCTCGGGAAGATGCCCACACCGTCGTCGGTGGAAATGGTGCGGGCAGCCAGATCAAGGGAACCGTTATGCCATCGGTACAGCCACGGGCTGACCGGCCACGGCTCGTCGGCGTGGACCATCTGGCCGAGCCGTGCCAGGACCGCCGCCGCGCGCAGCACGTCGAGGTCGGTGATCGGATAGCAGAACATCACCCGCTTGGACGGAACGATGACGAGCGCACCGGCCGGCCCGACGACCGGATAGGTGTCCAGCCACCGAATGTGCGCGGTGAGGTACTCGGGGCCGATCAATCTGGTGATCGCCAGGCCCTGGGCCATGGGAACACCGTCCAACGGCATCGTATCGACGTCCACACCACCGTCGGCGCGGACGTTGTCCTCGGCGAGGCGAAATAGCTCGGCTTCGGTGGTCGGCCAGTGCTCGATCCAGCTGCGTTGGACGGGGGCGACGGTGTGGACCCGGTCGATGAGTAGGCGTTGGACCAGTCCGGGTGCGATCGCCCGGCAGACCAAGTTGTCCTCATCGCCGCTGTCGGGATACACCCTGGTCCTGATCAGTGCGCGCACCGGTAGGAAGTCGGTGACGTCCACGGGCGATTGCCGCTCCACGGCAAGCGTCGCGATGACGGTGCTCATGTGATCGCTGATGAGCCCGAACCACTGGTCGAGTGGCTCCGGCGCGGTGAGCCGCCGCAGGTGGGTCAGGGAGATGGTGGCTTCGCCGTCGGGCCCGGACACAAGAACATCGTCGGCACCAGCGTCGTGGCAGCTGTATCCGTATTCGTTGGCAGCGGTGAACAGCATCGCCTTGCGTAGCCGATCATCGACATCGTCGTCCCGCATCGGACACCACCCCTTCTTGTTGAACTATTCCGGGCACGCCCGCCACGGTCGCTCGATCCGATTCACAACCCGGACATATAAGCGCCGTGACACATTTGTGGCCATTGAAGGACAGTTCTCCCGTAGGCGTGTTTCGGTCGCCGTCGATGACCAACCTCGTCTTCCCCCAGGCTCATGCGGAAGCACCGAAATCAGCGCCATCACAACACGATATGCCTGGCGTCCGACACCAACGGCCGGTCTGCAAATACGGGGCCGGTCAGCGTGGGCCGCGACGGTGACCCCCGACCTGTAGTGTCTCACTGTCCGATGCCCGACCGAGCGATTCGCCGGCACGGAGGCTGATCGTCAGGCCTGGTGGCCATGGTCCGTTCATTCGCTCGGCGACCCGAGCCACCGCGCTCTGTACATCGATTACAACCGGCAGTCTGTTGTCGCGACGCACCGTAGACGGCGGGGTTCGGACCCGTTGTCGACAGCCGTACGGCTTCCGGTGTCGAGAGTCCCGAACAGGTTGTGGTCGTCGCGAGTAAACGGCGCTGCCAAGGAAGTGATCAACACGCCCGGCTTGGCGGAACGTACGGACCCCCACGTGCGTGGGGAGAACCGCGGATGAGCCGACGGTCTGTCAGAGGGCGGCGGACCACCCCCACGTGCGTGGGGAGAACACGCGCGACTTGGTGACCACCTGCGCGACCTACGGACCACCCCCACGTGCGTGAGGAGAACACAACCGAGACCCGCGAACAGAAAATGATGTGCGGACCACCCCCACGTGCGTGGGGAGAACCGAATCGCTGCCAGGGATCAGTTGCACACCGGCGGACCACCCCCACGTGCGTGGGGAGAACAGATCGGGACGGCGCGACGCCGGTCCACCGCGCGGACCACCCCCACGTGCGTGGGGAGAACTTTATGCAGGTCGATCTGCAGGGTTTCCCCGGCGGACCACCCCCACGTGCGTGGGGAGAACATGGAAGGGCTGACACAGTTCGCCGCCGATTCCGGACCACCCCCACGTGAGTGGGGAGAACCTCGGGTTCCCCTACGGCAGTATCCCGCGGCTGAGGACCACCCCCACGTGCGTGGGGAGAACCGAGTTAGGTTTGGTTTGTCCGTCGGGGTCTCCGGACCACCCCCACGTGCGTGGGGAGAACCCAACCGCGCGCGACACATAGGGCGTGGCAGTCGGACCACCCCCACGTGCGTGGGGAGAACACTTCGTGACCTGCGTGTTGGTTAGCTCTGTGGTTGTTTCGGTGTGTGGATGGCATTTGGTGTCAGTGTGAGGGCTGTCGGGCGTCGGTGGCGGGTTTGTGAGTTGGTGAGCTTATCTGGTGCATGGTCTGTGTCGACGTGGCGACAAAAGGGGTGTCCGGCACCTCTGGTCGTCGGCGGGCGCGGGCGTTGGCTTGGCTGTTGGGTGTTGTTGTCGGTGGGACGGTTTATCGTTTGCGGCTGTCGCATTGGCTGTTTGAGGGGTTCGATTCCTGTGCAGGACTTGATCGATCTTCGTTTGTGGGGGAAGTCGCGCGGTTTGGACGTCCCGTATCCATTGGTGTGTCATCTGCTCGATGCGGGTGCGGGGGTGGGTGTGTTGTGGGATAGGTGTCTGTCTGCAGGTGTTCGTCGGTTCGTGGCGGCGGGGTTGGGTGTTGGTGAGTTGGAAGCTCGTGCGCTGCTGGTGTTCTGGGCTGGGCTGCACGATATCGGCAAGGTGATGGCTTGTTTCCAGGCTCAGGACGCCGGCGCTTTCGGAGCGGGTGGTGAGTATCCGGCGGCGGTGGGTGGCCGGAAGCGGCATGACTACGCGGCTCATGTTTGGTTGCGATCGGCGCTGGTGGAGTTGAAGTTCGGTGCGCGGGCCGCGGAGACGGTCGCGCAACTTCTTGGTGGGCATCACGGGTGTTTCTACGCCCTGGATACGCGGGCGGCGGCGGATCCGTTGGTGATGGTGCCGGAACTCGGTGTCGGGGAGTGGGAGCGGCAACGGCGGGCGTTGGTTGCTGTGGTGCATCAAGTGGCGGGGTCTCCGGAGCCGGTGCGTCGTGTCAGTCGCGCCGCTGCGGGGATCGTGTGCGGTGTGATCATGTTGGCGGACTGGCTGGTCAGCCAAACCGGGTTCCTGCGGGCACGCTCAGCGAGCGTTCCCGCGCGGGGAGATCTTCGGTCGCTGCGTGAGCACTTCGACGGGTCGATGCGGGAGGTTCCGGGTCTGCTGAGGCAGGCGGGGTTGGGTGAGTTGAGGTTGAGGCCGGGCAGTTTCGCCGACGAGCATGGTTTTGCCCCGAACGAGCTGCAACGTTCGGTGGAACAGATGTTGCCGTCGCTGGTGTCGCCCCGGGGTGGGCTGCTTCTGGTCACGGCTCCGATGGGGGTCGGGAAGACCGAAACCGCGCTGACCGGGGCACGGGTGTTGGGGGATGCGGCGGGCGCGCCCGGCAGTTTCTTCGGGTTGCCGACCATGGCGACGGCCGATCCGATGTATTCGCGGTTGTCGGAGTACGGGAATCGTCGCGCCGCGGGGTCGGCGCCGCTGGCATTGCTGCACAGCATGGCGTGGATGAACTCGGCTTATCAGCGCGGCGGGACCGGTGATGTCGTGACCGGTGAAGACCCGGACGACGCGGTGGGTGATGTGGCGGTGCTGATTTCGGAGTGGTTGCGCGGGCCCAAGCGTGGCCTGTTGGCACCGTGGGCGACGGGGACGGTCGATCAGGCGTTGCTCGCGAGCGTGCGCGGGCGGCACAACATGGTGCGGATGCTTGGTCTTGTCGGGAAGGTTCTGATCGTCGACGAGGTCCATGCCTACGACGCCTACATGCAGCAGCTGCTGCGCCGGTTGCTTGAATGGCTCGGCGCGGTGGGGGTTCCGGTGGTGTTGTTGTCGGCCACCGTTCCAGAGCAGGTTGCCCGCAGGTTGGTGCAGTCGTATCTGCATGGCGCTGGCCACGAGCTCGGCGGGGAGATGGAGTTCTGCTATCCGGGATGGTTGCACGCAGATGCCGGGTCGGGTGCTGTCCGGTCGTTCGCGGTGAGGTGTCCGCAGAGCACGCTGAGTGTCGGGTTGAGCCGGGTCGATGTCGACTCCGAGGGAGGGTGTGACCTTGGCCCCGCTGTGCGGAGGTTGCTTACGCCGCTCGTCGGGTCGGGTCGGGGGTGTGTGGGCATCATCTGCAACACCGTCGCCGAGGCGCAGCAGACCTACCGTGACCTGGGGGAGTGGTTCGGCGAGATCCGCGACGGTGGCGGCCCCGTGCCTGAGTTGACGTTGCTGCACTCACGGTTTCCTGTCGACCGGCGTGAGGAGATCACTACGAATATCGTTGCCGCGTATGGTAAGAACGGCAGCCGTCCGTGGGGCGTCGTGGTCGCGACCCAGGTGATCGAGCAGTCGATTGATCTTGATTTCGATCTGATCATCAGTGACCTGGCGCCCGTGGCGCTGCTGCTTCAGCGGGCGGGCCGCGGCTACCGCCACGCCGGGAACCCGCGGCCGGACTGGGCGGGTGGACCTCGATTGGAGGTGCTGGTTCCCACCAGCAGTGGTGGTGTCTTGACGCTGCCGCGGTCGTGGCCGTACGTGTATCCGAAAGCGTTGCTGCGCAGGACCTTCGAGCTACTCGTCGACCGTGATCGAGAGGGAACGCCGATCCGGATCCCGCAAGATGTGCAGGCTGTGATGGAAGTGGTGTACGACCAGTCCTTCGCCGACGGGACCATGGCCGCCGACGACATCGAGAACCTCGCTGACGAGCAGGTCAAGGCGGCGTTGGCCGACATGGTGGTGATCCCGGGACCTGGTCAGATCGCCGACTTGTACGCTCTCACCGACCGGGAACTCGACGACGCACTGTTCACCACCCGGCTCGGCGCCGATTCCGGGCGGGTCGTGTGCTGCTTCGTGGACGCCGAGGGCCGCCGATGGCTCGGCGCCGACCATACCGTGGCGTTCCCGGAACGCGGGCTGGGTCCGCATGGTCGTTTGACCGACGAACAGGTGAAAGCTGTTCTCGCGAAGTCTATCCCGGTGCCGGGCACCTGGATGAGGGGGCCGATGCCGGAAAACCTACCCCCCGCCGCGTGGGACAAGAACCCCTACCTGCGAAAGCTGCTTGTGCTCATGGCCTATGAAGGCGCAGGCGGTGCAATGCGGCTGGGCAGCCGCACCTGCGAGCTGAGCAACGAACTCGGACTATCGAGTTGAAAATTATATGGGGACCGACCTACTTCAGATATCGTGGCGTTCACTGGATTCGGTGCTCGATCCAAGCGGCAAGCGCATCGTGCATGCGTGAATCAGGGGGCTTCTCATGGGGGTCGGTGACATCGTGTCGACCATCCGCTTTCTTGTGCCGGCGTGCTGCTTCTGTGGAGCACAGGGACGGGCGCTTGCGCGCTGCGTTTGATGGATTTTCGGCGAACCCGCACGGGCGTGGGGAAGCAGAGTTGAGTGAGTGTCCGGATGTGGACCTGCCTATCGTGCATCCCCACGGTGGTGAGGACAGGTGAGGTGAATTGTGTCGGATGGTAATGGTTTCAACGAAACGACGCCCACCACTATGACTGCGATGGACCTTCGGTCCGAGCAGTGGATTTCGGTTCACACCAGCGAAGGACCTGCCACAGTCGGGTTTCGGGACCTGTTCGTCAACGCACACGACATCGTCGGCCTCGATGTCGGTCTTGCACCGGCGGCGGCGGGGCTGTTGCGTGTGTTGACCGTGATCGCTGCGCGTGTGTCTGGTCTTGATGACCCGGGCGCCGATGTCGATGACTGGCTCGAACGCCGTGACGAGGTACTCGAGTCGGCCCGTTTCGATCCAGATGCCGTCGACGGCTACTTCTTCGATGACTATCGCGACCGGTTCCACCTTTTTCATCCCGAACGCCCATGGCTGCAGGACCCGCGGTTGGCGCAGCAATGTTCGGCCGGCAGCGGTCTGAACAAGCTGATCCTTGGCCGCCCGGCCGGGAACAATCAGCCGTGGGTATCGCACCACCACGATCGGCTGGCTGCCCCGGTCGCCTCGGGTGAAGCGGTGCTGCACCTGATCGCCTCGTTGTATTACGGGGCGCCGGGACGCTGCACCAGCCGCACGGTCGACGGGCGCTCCGAAGCGAACTCGACCGCAGGGCCGCTTCGAGGCTTGATGTCTTATCACCCCCTGGGTAAGAACATGTTCGAATCCTTGGTTGCGGCGATACCGTATGTCCCGAGGCGGGATCCGAGCGGGGACCGCGCGGCGTGGGAACGCGATGAACTGCCGAACCCTGTGTCCATCCCGCCGGAATCCAACGGCGTCGGTGCCGGGTTGGCCGACCGATTCCGGCACGCGGCCTTGTTGACACCGTCGGCGGATGCGCGCACCGTCACAGATGCCTATTTGACCTGGGCGTGGCGGCAACCGCATCCACCGGTGAAGGATCCGTTCAACATCCATCAGATCAGCAAGGCAGGGGAGATCTACGCGCGACCAGCGAACGCCGATCGTTCCCTGTGGCGGGACTTGGATGCCTTGTTGTTGCATGATGTCGGGATCGAACACCGGCGGCGCCCGGAGGTGTTGGACCTGGCCGAGCGGCTGCCACCGGAACTGTTGACCCGGTTGCGGATCGAGGCGTTCGGGTTCGATCAAGACCGCACCCAGGTCAATGACCGGCAGTGGTTCGCCGCGGCGACGCCTCCGATGGAGGACCTGCTGGTCGACCACGCCGCCGCCATGGCGGTGAGCAGGGCTCGGGAAGCGGCGGAAAGAACGCACCGTCACCTCGACCGGGCGCTGCGCAACGCGTGGATCGCGATCAACGACCCCTCCAACGGCAACGGCCGCCCGACTCGCAAAGAGAGCGACATCGGCGCTGGCCCATGGATTGCACACGCGGCGAGTCGGTACTGGCCTGCTGCGGAAGGCGAATTCTGGCGGCAGGTTTCGTGCCGGGACTTCGATGATTCGGCCCGTCGGTTCATCAGCCTTGCCTTGGCCGCCTACGACCGCGTGACCGATCAGGCAGGTCGTCGGCCACGCACTCGCCGCGCGATCGAACGCGCCCGCGGCTACATCTATCGCGCCGCCGATGCGCCACCGACCAACTCCTAGGAGGACCCAGGTGAACAGACCAAACTCGCCGGAGTTGACCCGACGTGCCGAGGACATGGTCAAGACCGTCACCAGACTTGTCGTGTCCCGCCCCGGCGACCGGTCTGCACTCCGGCGCGCACTGCGCCGCACCCCGGACAACATTCAAACGCAGCGTGTGCACCGCATTCTGGCCCGCTACGTCCGCGTCGACGCCGACCCCGCGACCGAACGAGCGTTCTACGCCGTGGCATCCATGATCGCGGCCCAACCACGCGCCGCACGCGACGAAACCGGTCGTGACACCGACATCGAGCAGATGCCAACCGACCCCCGCCTGCCCGAGGACGAGGCTCCCACTGTCGGTGAGTACACCGCCGCCGAGTCGCTTGGGGCGACACTCGGGCGTGCCGTGGCGACCGGCGTGCTCAACGGCGACACCGTCGAGGCGCGTCTGCATCTGCTGTGCCGCCAGCAACTCAATGGCATCCACCGCCACCTTCCGTCGGTCATCGTGCGGCTGCATGCAGAACGCGTCTCGGTCGGGTGGTCGCGGCTGGTCGCCGACCTGGCCGGGTGGGAGTCGAGACGTGATCAGATCACCAAGCAATGGCTGCAGGACTACTACCGCACCCTGCACGCGATCCAAGCCGCCAAGGCCAAGGCTTCCGACACCGAATCCGAAAGCGAGAACTCGTGACCCGCGCCGCTCATTTCATCGACATCCACATCGTGCAGACCCTGCCCTACAGCAACATCAACCGAGATGACCTCGGCTCACCGAAACAACTGATCTACGGCGGTGTCGACCGCACCCGGGTGTCGAGCCAGTCCTGGAAGCGGGTCACGCGCCTAGCGGTCGAGGAGAGGGTCGGCCAGCAGACGAAACGAACTCGCCTCGTGCCGCAGGCTGTGGCCCAGCGTCTTCAGGCCCGCGGCTGGTCCACCGAACTCGCCGCGGCCGCCGGAGCACAGGTTCTGCTGTCTGCGGTCGCGAAGAAGGGCGGCCTGAAGAGCGAAGACACCGGCGCCAGCTCGGTGCTGCTGTACCTTCCGGTCACGGCGCTGGATGCACTGGCCGACCTGGCCGAACAACACCGCGAGGAGATCGAGAAACAGTCCGCCGCCAAGGAACCCAAGGCGGCGTTGCCGACGAGCGCGGTCGCTGACATCCTCAAGACACGCAACGGGACGATCCACCTGTTCGGGCGCATGCTCGCCGAGTTGCCCGGGGGTGACGTCTACGGAGCAGTCCAACTTGCTCACGCCTTTACCACCCACGGCACCGAACCCGAGATCGACTTCTTCACCGCTGTCGATGATCTCAACCCACCCGACGCCAAAGGCAGCGGCCACATGAACAGTGCCGAGTTCTCCGCCGGAGTGTTCTACCGGTACGCCAACATCGACGTCGCCGGGCTCCGAAACAACCTGGGCGCGGCCGAGCTCGAAATGGCGCAGGAACTGACGAAGGAATTCCTAACCGCGTTCGCGAGCACAATCCCTACGGGAAAACAGCACTCCACCGCCGCGCAGACGGTGCCGGACCTGATCCACATCGCTGTCCGGTCCGATCGACCGGTGTCGATGGCGGCAGCCTTCGAAGCACCGGTCCGCGCCACGGGCGACGGGTGGGGTGCACCCTCGCGGCGCGCATTGGACTACTACGCCTCGCGGCTGCGGCGAATGTGGGACACCGACGGCATCGTGTGGGACGGATACACCTGCATCGACGACACACCGAAATCCGGCCTCGGCCACCGCGTCGATTCGGTCCCCGAACTCATCCGGAACGCACTGCATGCCGCCTACTCTCAGAACCGCCCATGACGGGAATGATCCTGCGCCTGTCCGGGCCCTTGCAGAGCTGGGGCGAGCACAGCGCCTTCACCACCCGCGACACCCAACGCTTTCCCACCCGATCCGGGATGATCGGCATATTCGCCACCGCACGCGGATTCCGCCGTCACACCCCGCTCACCGAGTTCGATTCGCTGCGGCTGACCGTCCGCGTCGACCGGCCCGGCGTTGTGATCACCGACTTCCACACCATCGGGGGCGGCAACGAGCCCTCCCGAACCCCGCTGACCGCCGAAGGAAAACGCCGCGCCGCGGGCAAAGGCACCATCGTCACCCGGCGCCAATACCTGTCCGACGCCGCGTTCACCGTCGCGGTTGAAGGACCCGACGACACCCTGGCCCGACTCGCCGCCGCGCTGGCCGCGCCGCAGTGGCAACTGTATCTCGGGCGCCGCTCGTGCCCACCGGATCAACCACTCCTGCTACGCACAGGCGTGCAGGACCCCGTCTTCGACCTCACACACCGGGTCCCCATACACAGCAGGCAACGCGCCAGCGTCGACCTCGTCGAAGAGACCGCCTCCGACACCGGGCACACCACCGAATTGGCCGACGTGCCCGAAAGCTTCGCCCCTTTGGACCGTCGCTACCGGCGCCGACCCGTCACTATCACCCCGATCAGCGAAATCCCCCCTGACCTGTGGCAGCGGAACCCCCACGACTACCACCGCGCCCTGTTCGACTACATGGGAGCGTCATGACACTGTGGCTCACCCGGATCCACCTCAATACCCGTGACCGCGTCGTCGCCCGCGACCTCTCCGACTCCGTCAGGCTGCACCAACGCCTGATGAAGCTGATGCCTGACGGTCTCGGCGACCAGCCGCGGCTGCAGACCGGTATGCTCTACCGCCTCGACCAAACCCGCACCGGCATCCAGCTACTCGTCCAGAGCAACCATCACCCCGAAATCGCCGACCTACCAACCGGATACGGCGACACCGCCACCCGCGACCTCGAACCAATGCTCGCCACCCTCGATACCGGCAACACCGTCCACTACCGACTCACCGGCAACACCTGCAAACGACTCGGCCGCACCGCCGATCGCCCCGGAAAACTAGTCGCACTACACGGCGAGAAAGCCCAGGACTGGTGGCTGTCGAAAGCTCGTAGCGCCGGACTGACACTCACCACGGTCACCACCACCCCCATGCGCACACTGACCGGCAGACGGCCAGAGGCCAACCCTCGCGACCGGATCCAGCACGCCGTAGCCCGCTTCGATGGCGTCGCTACCGTCACCGACCCGGACCTGCTCCGCCAAGCGATACGCGACGGCATCGGCCGCGGCAAAGCCCACGGATGCGGTCTGCTCAGCCTGGCAGTAGCCAGATGAGCATCCCGTCACCGGCCCGCCGCAAACTCGGAACACCAACCTTGGCGATGCTTCCACGCATCGCCGACTCACTGTCGTTCCTCTACCTGGAATCGGTGCGCATCGTCCAAGACGACACCGGCGTCTGCGCCCGCATCGAGACCCCACGCGGAACCGAACGCATCTACCTTCCCACCGCTGCCCTGGCCTGCGTACTACTCGGACCCGGAACCTCCATCACCCAACCCGCGCTGGCCACCTTCGCCCGCCACGGCACCAGCCTGGTCTGCGTCGGCGCGGGCGGCGTCCGCAGCTACGCCGGCATCATGCCCGCCTCCCTCACAACCACCTGGCTCGAACGACAAGCCCGCGCCTGGGCCGACACCACATTGCGCACCCAAGTCGCCACCCGCATGTACAACCACCGATTCGGAGAAACCCCGACCGGCGCATCCATCGCCCAACTACGCGGACTGGAAGGCCAACGAGTCAAGACCCTGTATCGGATCCTCGCCCAGAAACACGGGATCAAACGCTTCCGCCGCAACTACGACCCCACCGCATGGGACACCCAGGACCCAGTCAACCGCGCACTCTCAGCCGCCAACTCATGCATATACGGCGTCGTCCACGCCGCCGTACTCGCCCTCGGCTGCTCACCTGCCCTCGGCTTCATCCACAACGGCACCCAGCTCGCCTTCGTCTACGACATCGCCGATCTATTCAAAATGCGCGTCACCGTGCCTCTCGCCTTCTCACTCCATGCCTCCGACGACCCCGAACGCGACGCCCGACGCAAACTCCGCGACGAGTTCCGGCTACTCAAACTCATGCCCGAGATCATCACCTCGATCCAACAGGTGATCGATCCCGAAACCGCAGGAAAGCTACCCGACCGCGTCGATGACATCACCCACCTGTGGGACCCGACCCTCGGCGCGTTGCCCGCCGGAACGAACTACGGCGACATACCAGATCCGGAATTCTGATGGCTGCACTCGTCATCATCTCCACCACCGCCGTCCCCAACCACGTCCGCGGCGCACTCTCCCGCTGGCTGACCGAACCAACAGCAGGACTCTACGTCGGCACAGTCTCAGCACGCGTCCGCGACGAACTATGGTCTGCCGTCGCCGACTCCGTCGATGACGGCGAAGCCATCTGCGTCCACCCGGCCCCCAACGAACAAGGTTTCCTCATCAAGACCGCCGGACACCGCCGACGCACAGTCACCGACTTCGACGGCCTACAACTCATCCGCTTCCTACCCCCACCCCAAGAACACGACAGCGACACCACCGAATGCGACTTCTAAAACGCACAAACCCGCCCTGATTCCGCAGGTCAGGAAGTGTCGTCCCCACGCACGTGGGGGTGCTCCGCCCGACTGCGTGCGTCGATGGAGCATGGTCACGTCGTCCCCACGCACGTGGGGGTGCTCCGCCCACCGCCATCTGCTCGAATCCAACGGCCAAGTCGTCCCCACGCACGTGGGGGTGCTCCAGATTGGTGTTCCTTTCGGATCCGGCCGATCAGGTCGTCCCCACGCACGTGGGGGTGCTCCGCAGACGGCGGCATGGTGTGGGCGCTCGCCTCCGTCGTCCCCACGCACGTGGGGGTGCTCCGCCCAGATCACCGCACAGAAAGGCACTGACCAGGTCGTCCCCACGCACGTGGGGGTGCTCCGATCGAGCGGCGCACCGGCCGGGATCTGTGGCGGTCGTCCCCACGAACGTGGGGGTGCTCCGGTTGAGGGCGGATGCGTCCGGCTGACCCAAGCGTCGTCCCCACGCGCGTGGGGGTGCTCCGTACTGCGGCCAAGAGGGGCAGGCCCATTGGCAGTTGTCCCCAGGCACGCGGGCACCCAGTTGTGAAGGTGTCAAGGTCGCGGCACTGGGCCCGACCGTCTTCAGGCTTGGCGCGTTCGCAGGGGCCGGGCTCACGGTCCAAGAGCATCATCCGGCGAGCGATCGTAGGGCTCGGCGTGCTGGTCGTTGATCCCGTTGGTGATATCGCCAACGGGATCGGCGTGCTGACGGCGTTGTTGTTCGTTCGTGATTTGTGCCGGTCCGAGGGTACGGCGTCGATATTGTTCGGCGTGGTACTGCTCGAGCTCGTAGTTGATGTCGGCGATCCGTGTCTGTGCTTCCTCGTCTGCTTTGGCCCGCGCGTGGGTGCCGCGTCTATGCGCGCTGGGCGTGTATTCGGGGTCGGTGTCCACCAGTTGGTCCCAGCCGTCGCTTGTTCCGGCGAGCAGGATGGCGTCGCGGTTGGCTTTGCGGGCGGTGGCTCGTGCGGTGCTGTGATCCCGGCTGCGGTTGGTTTGTTCGGCGATGAGGGTGTCGATGCGGGTTTGGAGTTGGCGGCGTTGGCCACGGCGGTAGCCGGGTGTGGCATCGAGGGCGGCGCGGGCATCGACGAGTTCGGTCGTGACTGCGTGGACGGCTTTTGCGGCGGCGTGGAGTTGTTGGTCGGCGGTGCGGGCGTCGCGGATCGCCTGTTGCGCGGCTTTGTGGTGGCGGATGAGATCGTCGGTGTCTGGTTCGCTGTCTGGGGTGTGTTGGGGTGGGTTGAACAGGAAGGTGTCGGTGTCGGCGAGTGCGAGGCGCTGGTGAAGCTCATTGATGTGCTCGTCGAGTTGGGTGTCGGTGAGCACGAACAGTGGATTGTCCACTGCTGGATCGGCGACGGTCGAGTCGTGGGAGCGTGATTCCTGCGCGGTGTCGGGCAGCGGGTGGTCGCGGATCCAGGCTTCGATCGCGGCCCGGTGGGCCGGGTTGTGGGTGGAGCGCCAGTCGCGGCGGAGTATGGCGCGTGTGGCGGCGGGGAGGTTTATTGCGGTGATGTGCTTGCAGCGGGCGGTGATGTGGTCGGCGGGATCGTGGTCGGGAATGCCGGGTTGGTGGTTGTCGCGGCATTCGTCGCATAGTCCGTCGTCGGCGCGGCGCGGTGGCATGGGGGTGGTGTCGGTGCGGGGGCGTTCGAGGCCGCAGGCCACGCAGCCGAGTCCACGGGTGTCGGGGAGGGCTGCGCGGTCGTAGTCGAGGGGGTGGTAGGCCGGGCGGGCGTCGGGCAGCACCAGGCGGTAGTAGTGATGCACGACCCCGTCGGGAATCACGTCCTCGTAGGGCTGGTCGTCGACGTCGGCGCGGGTGTCGTGGTAGCCCTGCTCGGCTCGGCGGGCCTGGATCTGCACGTCGGTAAGAGCATCGCGACGTGCGGCCGGGTCGGTGTGGTCCTGGTGATCGCGGGCGGCTTCGTGGCGCCGGTCGCGCCGATAGACCGGTTCGGCGCGAGTGGTGTCGGGTTGGTAGACGTGCGGGTCGACGGTCGGGGTACACGCCTCGATGAGTGCTCGGTGCTGCGGAAAGCGTTCACCGGCCCACCGCAAGCGTGCGCGAGCGACAGGGAAGCTGTAGCGGTAGAGCGTTGCCGCGATATCGGCGAGGATCGTGCGCTGGTCGTCTGTGGCGATGTCGGTAAGGTCGCCGAACGCGGCGACCGCAGCGGTGATCTGGCCGGTGTGGAACAGCTCCGCCACCTCACCGATACCTTCAGGGAGGTCGTCGGCAAGTTCGTCGGTGCGGGCGTGTTCACGCTCGAATTCCGGGGCCTCTGCCGGTTCAGGCTTGACGTGTGGGCTGTGTTCGGGTCCGGGTTCCGGTGTCGGGACGGGCGTGGTGGGTTCCGGCGGTGTAGGGGAGTGTGGTTCGGTGCCGCTGCGGCCGTCGTGGCGCGGGGTGGGGTGCAGAAGGGCGTCGATGCGCCAGGCCAGGGCGCTGGCAAGTTGGTCGGGGCGCAGGGTGGTTGCTCCGTCGGGTTGGGCGCCGGCCAGGAGTTCGTGGGCGGTGGTCAGCAGTTGTTGCGGTGTCCAGTCGGTGCCGGTGGCGCGGTCGATCGCGGCGACAACGCGTGGCCAGGCCGGGTCGGCGGTGACGCGGTCGGCGGCGACATCGCCCAGCACGGCGCGCAGGTCGGTGATCCAGTCCGGGCGCAGGTTTCGGTGGCCGAGGCCGGTGTCGAGGGCAGACGGTTCCAGTTCCAGGCGCGACCACAGCGCGGCGGCAGGCATCTCATCAGGCAGCGGCTGTTGTGCGGCGGCGGTGAGGAGGGTTTCGATGTCGATTCCGGCGCTGGAGGCGACCTCGATCTTGTCGGCGACGACGGGCCAATACGGGTCGGTCACGACTCGGGCGTCCAGGCGGGCGAGAGTGTCGGCCCATTTGTTGACCGGCAGACGGGTATCGCCGAGCGCGTCGGTGACCCGCGCGTCGAGCAGCTGCTGGTGGTCACGTTCGAGTGCGCTGTAGCGGGGCGGACCGGTGGGCCGCATATCGCGGTCGTCGACGTGCAGCGCGGCGCGCCAGACCGCGAGTTCGCCGAGCAGCCCAGGATCGGAACCGACCAGAGGGCGGGCCCAGTGCGGCGCCGTCACCGGAGTCCACCACTGAACGTCGCGGCGAATCTGGGACCCGAGGTCGCCGACGATGCGAGCGCGCGCGGCAAGTTGGGTGGAATCGAGGTCCTTGCGCAGCCCGCGCGGGATGCCGGGCGCCCACGGCAGCGGTCCGATGCCGGAGGAGTGGGCACCAGAAGGGTCTAAACGCCAATCCAATACCGCGGCAACGTCATCGGCGGTGTCGAGTTCCCGCGCGCCCGCGGCGGCGTGCAGGGCGGCGATCGGATCGCGCCCGGACAGCGCGATGGTCGCCAAATGCTGACGCAGCACCGGGTAGGCGGGGCTGTCGGTGAGGTTCGGGCGCAACGCGTCCGCGGCGGCGTCGAGGCGATCCACGCCGTCGGGGCCGAGCGCTGCTTCGGCGGCGATACCGATCGCGTCGAGGTAGATATCGAGCGCGCGACCGATGCGAGTGCGCGGGTCGAGGGCGTCGCGCAGTTGCGTGTGCGCTGACTTTTGTGCGCCGTCGCGGCCGAGGATGCGCACCAGCACCTCGACCGCAGTGCGAGGAAAAATCGCTGGCTCGGTCCAAAACGATCCTTCATCCCCGTCCAATGCGGTGGGGATGTAGACGTGGTTGGCGTGCACGCCGCGGGTCATCGCGACGTACAGCTGTTGGCGCGACTCGGTTCCGGTGAGTGCGACATGACACGAATCGGCGGTGATTCCCTGCGCGGAATCGATCGTCGCGGCATAACCCAGACGCACATGCGCAGCGACATAGTCCGCGGGTAGTCGCACACTGCCGCTGTGTTTTCCGCCGGAACGCAGGTGTGTGGCGGTGAGACTGCCGTCGTCGTGGACGGCGGTGATGGTCCAGGCGTAGCCGTTGCGCACCCAATCGTGTGCACCCAATCGCAATCGCGGGTTGTTGTGTCGGGTGCGGATCGTGTCACCGACCGACGCCGAGAGGCGGTCGGCGAGCATGACTTCGGCGCTGACGACACCGCCGTCGCGTGCTATCCGATCGGTGCGGGCCCGCTCGTTCAACGCAGTCACAACCTTGTGTGTCGCGGCGAGCATGATGGTGTCGCGGCCAGCGAGATGATCGCCAGCCCAGGCGGTGTAGGCGTCGTCCTGGGTCGCGCCGAGGTGGCCTGCGTGCACGCGAGCGTTGTCCATATACCAGCCCAACGCGGCAGGATCACCCTCGCGCAGCTGCAAACTGGCGGTCGCCTCCGCGGTGGAGGCGAAGCGGACGACGTGGGTGAGGGTCAGGGTGTGCTCGGGTGCGGCGGCGTTCATGTCGGCGTCGGCGCCGCCGGCTTCGATCGCGGGCAGCTGGTGATCGTCGCCGATGCAGCGGATTGTCGCCCCCCGATCGGTCAGAAACTGCAGCAGGCGAAGGCGTTTGAGGTTGCCCAACTTCGCATGCTCGTCGACGATCACTAACGTGCCGAAGCCGATTTGCAGCACCCACTCCGGCAGCGACGGCGGCATATCCCGATCGAGAGCAGAGTTGTCCGGGCGCGGGGTATGGCGGGTGAGGACGTCGAGAACCTTATCGACGGTCTCCACCCGGGCACCGATCGACTCGCCCAGCACCGCCGCTGCTGACGCGGTAGGTGCCAGGCCGAGGACCTGTCCGCCGCTGGAGTACCAGGCGTCGGTGAGCACGGCCATCGCGGTGGTCTTGCCCGAACCGGCGGGGGCGTTGGCCGTGTGCACCCGCAACCCCGAAGTCGCGAAACCTTCGACGACACCGACCTGCCCGGCATTCAACGGCCTCTCCGGATTGCGAGTGTTGTAGTGACGTACCGCAGCTGACACCAGGTCGGGTGAGAGTTGACGGGCGCCGGACTGTACCGACAGCTCGATCAGCGCC
Organism: Nocardia sp. 2TAF39; assembly: GCF_052114905.1. Taxonomy (NCBI): domain Bacteria; kingdom Bacillati; phylum Actinomycetota; class Actinomycetes; order Mycobacteriales; family Nocardiaceae; genus Nocardia; species Nocardia sp. 2TAF39. Next base: position 16,215 of record NZ_JBFRFQ010000003.1, on the reverse strand, counting down.
GCTTCCACCGACAACGTGCGCGCCGAGGTGTACAGCTGCGAGGCCGCGGCGGTGAACACGCTGGCGCCGTCGCGGCGGCGCAAAAGCTGCGGGATCGTGCCCAATTCCGGTTCGTCGGCGATATCGGGGTCACCGCGTGGGATCGACCTCCCGGGGGCAAGCGCTTCGGTGAGCACGGCGTCGGTGGCCTGTTCCCAATCCTGTGCCCGGATGCGGCCACGGACCTGCCGCTCGACTTCGGCGCGCACATTGGTGGCCCGCCACGTCGCGCGGTGCTCGGCCACCACCTCCAACACCTGTTCGGCCGTGCGCGCAATCCACTGCGCGGACACCGCGATACGCGGCGCGCGCACCGGATTCAAGACCGCGACAATCATCCGCGACAGTGCGTCGCGCCCGCCGAGCAACGCCACCGCCTGGGCCCGCCATGTGCGGCGTTGCTCGGCCAGGGACCGCAGCGCGTGTTTGGCGGGGCGGGTTTCCAGTGTGGCGCGCTGCGCCAACTCATACATCTCCGCGGCGATCGGTTCGCGCCCGAAGCGGTGTTGGAAGTCCGCAGCGAGCTCGCCCACGCGCGCCTTTATCGCCGTTTCGCGCCGCGACCACGCCTCGATCAACCGCGCTGGGACGCCGACGATTTCCCGGATCGGACGCTTGGCCGGATCTGTTGTGGGGCGTTCGGCGAACTCCACGCCCACGAGGTGTTCCAGGTGGTGCTCGAGACGGGTGTTGTAGATTTCCGACACCGTGACCAGGGCCTGGTAGATCGCGGTGCCGTCCAAGGTGCGCCACTTGCCGTCGGGCGTGCGCACACGGTTGGCGATCAGCACGTGCGTGTGCAGGTCCGGGTCCCCGGCACGGGAGTCGCGGTGGGTGAACGACGCGGCGACGATGCCTTCGACGTCGACCTGGCGCACACCGTTGCGACCCAGCCGTGTGAAGATTCCGTTCTGTTCGAGCCACCCCAATGCGTCGTGGACGGCGCGTTGGTGGGCGAGCTCGATCTTGTCCGCGACCGCCCGCGGCGCCAATGCCCAGAGTGCCGAAACCGATTTGACGGGGGAGAAAGTGATGTCGAAACCCGCGACCGCGGTGGTGTTCAGGCGCGAGTTCTTGGCCACCCACCCCGACAATTCCCGCGCATCAAAGGGCGCGCGTTCGTAGGTTTCGGTGAACATTTCGAACGCGACATGGGTGCGAATCCGCGCTCGTTCCGCATCGGGAATGGCATCGTGCGAGTCCGCTCCGTGCGCAATATTGTGTCGCTCGAACGCTTCCGCACACCGTTTCCGGAACTCGGAAACCTCCGCATAAATGCGAAACGGGTTGCCTAAACGCGACGCTTGATCGACCGCTCGTACCGCATCTTTATGCTTGGCGCCGAGGTGGATCTGCTCGTCGTAGACCTCAGCTTCGATGAGTTCAGCGTTGGGATGGCGACCCAGACCGAACAGGGATTTCATCTGTTCTTCGGTCACTTCATCACCTGCGGCGATGCCGAGTGCGGTCAAGCCGGTGCCGTGCCAACACCCGGGTGCTTCGCCATGGGCGGAGTAGTAATCGGCCAGACTGTCGCGGCCTCGCGCGCTGGCGTCGTGCGCGGCGACATTTCGCAGGTAATACTGGTAGCCATTGCCTGCCACGACTTTATGAATTGTCGCGGTCATCTATACATCAAGCGCCCGCGACACAAATATCGCCAGGGGGTGCGTTTTACTATTTTTAGTCAAATCAAGCATACCCCCTGGTAGTTACCAAATCGTTATCCTCGATGCAAGAGGTGTGCTGGAGGAAGAGCAAGAAAATGAGGGAGCGGGAGAGAAGGATATGAGAGTGATAGAGGTGGGAATGAGGGTGTGGGGGCGTGAGGTGGGGCAGTGAGGGCGATGTGTGGTGATTGAGAGTGGGGTCAGTGACGTGGGAGGGATCTCGGGGAATGTTCGGGTTGTGCCCGCGCATGACTGGCCACGTCCGCTCGCCGTGCCCAGGCACAACCGGCTAAGTGTTGTCATCGTGGACGGGGCGGTTCGTCGGGGAACAGGGGCAGCCGCAGCGACATTGGCTGGTCGAGCGGTTCGCGGCGACGTGGAGGGCGATCAGAAACAGTAGGACGATCGACAGCCAGCGGTCGGATAGGAAGTCGGTCGAGGGGTTGGTCACGGTGGTGCCCTCCGGCGGTGGGGTTGGGCAACGTACAGGGCGGGCAGGAGTGGGTGAGTCGTGCCCGGCCCGCCGCGGGAGTGGACACCGCAGCGGACCGAGGATCGCAGACCCACCGAACGGCGGGGGCAACGCGTGGAAGTTGTTGTGTTAGGCGGCGATGCGGAAGCGATCTCGGCATTCGTCGCAGAGGTCGTCGGTGTCGATCTCGCGATCGTGGGCGTAGCAGGAGCAGCAACGCCCTGTCCGCAGCGGCACCGGAGTCAGTGTCGCGATCGGGGTGCCCGGTGCCGATGATTGCGGGCCTCGGTCGAGGAACGCGATGACCAGGCCGCGCACTACTCGTGTCGAGCGCTGTTTCAAGGCGTCGAGCAGGCTGGGCGCGGCGGCGGGGTAGTGGTCGGTGAGGTACTGGCAGTACGCGGCGACCTCGTCGGCGAGGGTGAAACCCGCAGGAAGTGAGGCGACCCCGCTGCGACCGGTGTCGCGGCAGTGCTGGCACAGTCCGTCGTCGCTGAGGCCGTGTCCATTCGGGTCGGTACGGAAGTGGTCGCTGCAGGCGCGTTCGCTGAAGCAGTAGACACATACCCATCCCTGCAGCGGAGCCAGAGTGGTGTGGTCGTAGTCGAGACCGTTGCCGTTGGCGAGGAAGGCCGGGCGGTCGTCGTCGCGGATGTCGAGACCGGTTCGGGTGCGGGCGATTGCGTCGGCGTCGAAGTCGGCGCGGGTGCGGGCACCGGTACGGTCGCGCTCGGCGCGGACCTGGTCGGCGACCTGGCGCACGTAGTTCCGGTCCCACGTCGAGGGTCGGTATGCAGGGTCGGTGTCGACGAGGAAGCGGGTGCGGATGTAGTCGGTGACGATGCGCGGCTCGTGTACAGGACGGCGTTTCGTTTTGATCGCCTCGATGTGCTCGGGCTGCCGCCACGCGCGCTTGGCGGCGACCTTGGTCGCGGTAGAGGGCGTGCCCTTCACTATCGGTTTGTCGTCGGTGGCGAGCAGTCGCCGGAAACTTGAGTCGACCGCGGCGAGCGGAACGGTCGTGATCCAGCGAGGTTGCTGCTCGGCGGGGCGATGCAGGCCCGGGTCGGTGCGCGTGACGAACGCATCGAGCCAGCCCCGCAGGTCCGGGTCCGAGCGTCGCCACAGCGAACGCAGATAGGCTCGCGCGGTCCCGTACGGGTAATGGGTGAACGTGTCGGCGAGGCGGACCAGTCGGTCGAGGTCCTCGGCGGTGGCGAGCTCGGTGAGCGCGTGCTCGAAGACGTCGCGGGCGTCGTCGTGGAGGTGGGCGTCGAGGAGTCCGGAGATGTGGGCGATCGCGTCGTGGAAGGACTGAGGTTCGGTGATGGTCATCGGAGGTTTCCCTTTCGTGCGAGCGGAGACGACTCAGCCCCCGCGGGAACGTGACATTCCACGGGGATGGTCGGCTGGCCGGGCGGCCAGCTCGAGGGCGCTTCGACCAGGGCGGCGGTCGGCGCGGTGGGGAACGCGCCGGGGCGTGCACCACCGAATTTCTGTATCGAACTACCGCGCGGGTGCACGGCGAGAGGGAAATTCGGTGGTGCCGGGCGCGGGCCCCGCCGTGTCGGCCGACGGTCTGGTAGCCCTCGTCCGGGCTGGGCGACCGGCCAGACGGGCATCCCTCCGCACTCGATGACTCCTGCTCACCTGCCCGTCGGGGCAGGTGAGCATCGGGTCAGAAGGTGGGCTCCTCACCAGCCCCGACACGGGCGAGCGCTGATTCGTGCGGGGGCATCGACGCCCACGGATCATCGGAGATCGGGTGGGAGGTGGTCGTGATACCGCCGCTCCCGCGCCGGTTGGTCTTGGTGACCTTGGCGGTGGCGAAGCGCAGCGACGGGCCGACTTCGTCGACCTCGAGCTCGATCACGCTGCGCTTGTCCCCTTCAGGGGTCTGGTAGCTGCGCTGCTTGAGTCGTCCGGAGACGATGACCCGCGCCCCGCGGGTCAGGGTCTCGGCGACGTTCTCGGCGGCCTCGCGCCAAATATTGCAGCGCAGGAACAACGCCTCGGCGTCCTTCCATTCGTTGGTGTTGCGGTCGAGATAGCGCGGCGTGGAGGCGACGATGAAGTTGGCGACGGCCTGACCCGAGGGGACGAACCTCAATTCCGGATCGGCGGTCAAGTTCCCGATCACGGTGATCGTCGTGTCTGCGGCCATGTGGATGCTCCTTCACAGGGTGTGGATAAGGGATGGATCGCTGTGGTTGTGCCGCCGGGAGTTGTGGCTGCTCGGCGGCTCGCACGGATCGGTGGCTCTCGGTGACCGGGTGGGGTTCAGGAGTCGATGTCGATATCGTGGTAGTCGATGTCACCGGTGGCGGCTTGTTCGGCATCGACCAGCGCGAACTAGTAGGGCTCCGGTGTCGGCGAGGAAGTGCAGATACCGTTTGGTGCTGGCGAACCCGTTGCGCCAGACGCTTTTATCGATCGGGGTTTCGTGGGTGGCCAGCTCCATGGCGAGCACGATCATCCAGGCGCGGTTGGTCGGCGCGGCGCGGTGCGGATCGCGGCGACCAACTGCTCGGTCGAACCGCCGACACCCAGCAGCTTGGTCACCATCTGCAACACGCTGGGATCGAGTCGGCGGGCCAGGGACTCACCCACGACAGCAGCGCGGCGACCTGCTCGACCGACGCGACATCGGCCCTCAGATCCGGCGGCAGATCGCCGCCGTCGGACTAGGGCGGCTGGTAAGGCAGGACACCGTGCTCGTCATCGAACAGACTCCACCACGGGCGGCCGGACTCGCGCCCGGTGAGCGCCCACGCCCCGATCACGTCAGTGCCAAGCTCGGCCAGCCGATCCCGCACAAGCGTCGCCAGCTCACGATGCGCCGAGTTCGGAACCGGCCGGTCCGGGGTTGCGTCGTCGACGATTACGATCGCCACCGCGTCGGGACGACGCATTGCGCACGCGCGGAGTGTGCGCGACAGGATCGGTACGGTCGCCAGGTAGTCCCCGGCCAGAAATAGATCCTCCCAGCGGATCCGTTCAACCGCCACGTAAGCATCAGGCCAGCAGTGCATTTCGCGCAACAGCATCACCACCAGCGACCGCCGCGGTGGCTGTGGCAGCAACGCCAACGCCTCGGCGACGAACCGGCCGGGATCATGAATCGCCGACACCAAACCTCCCTGGAGTGCAGACGGACACGAGTGCGCGCCAAGACACGACGGCACGGCAACGTTCAATGACGGTAGGCAACGACCGGAGATGCCCTGACTCGTGCGAAACGAGGCCGTGGGTGAGCCGACGGCAGTAGAGCGGGCGAGGTTGGCTGGCTCGGGGTTTGAGGCGGGGAGGAGCTGCGCGCCTGGAGGGTATGGGAGTCGCATTCACCCTCGCGCCTCAGCGTCGGGCTGTGCAACAGGCACAGCGGGAGCGCGGGCAGCGTCGAAGTTCGAACCGACGGAACGAAAAGGCGCGACCCCCGAAACCCTGACCCCGCAGCGGGCCTAACGCCGCTACCGGGCCGAAAGCACCTGAAATGGCCAATAATCCACACGGGTGCCGCCGCCCCGGGCTGACCAGCCGGGCCGGACCGATCACCGGATGCTCACCGTCACCGTCACCGCAGCGGCGCGGCGCGATCGGCGGCGTAGGTCAATCCATCGGTGATGGTGCGGGCGGCTTCACTATCGGTGAAGTCGTCGAGCCCAATGTGGATTTGCGCGGCGTCGTAGAGGACGGCGTAGGCGTGGTCGTAGTCGAGCAACCCGGCCCCGACCAGACGACCGAGACTGTTGGCCGCCAGCAGCACCGTGCGGTGGCGGACACCGCTGTAGGCGAGCCGGATCCGCATGCTCTGGTTGCCCAACGCCGCCCGGACGTAGGCGTCGGGATGACTGATCGACGCGACTATCCGGGAGCGAGGCCGCAGTGGCGGTGGCGCCAGCAGCGCGGTGAGCCAGTCGGGCAACAGTATCGGCGTCCGGTCATCGAGCACCTGGTAGCTGCCGTTTGGCAGTAAGGATCCAGCGGCGACGACGTAGCCACCGGCCCCGCGGCTGTCGATCCGCCACCCCAGACGCGCGATCGTGTTGCGTAACACGGGTTCTCGGGGCGCACGGTAGTACAGGTGCATGCCTCCCTCCGACGGCGTCGATACCGTGTAGGTCGGCACGGGCAGCGTCTGACCGGCTTCTGCGGCCAGACGGGTGAGGACGTCGCGGCCGTCGCGGGCGTGGCGCCACCGATCTGGTGGTGGTTGACCGTGGTTGGTGTCGAGGTCGAGGACATGCACCCGCGAGGGCCCGCAGGCGATCGCTACGTTGTCGGCAGGCCAGCGGGCCCACCAATTCAGGATCCGCCTCGCATCGCGGGTGGCTTCGTCTTCCCACTGTTTGATCGCGGGGATCTTGGTGCCCGGGTGCAGGGGGAAGATGTGGAAACCGCGGCGGGCGTGACCGAGCGCGACGTTTCCCAGGCCCGTCGTTGCTGAGGCGACGGTAGTGCTCACGGTCGCCCTTGATCGGTGCGGTGGCGGCGGGTTGCGATGTGCCGGGCCAGCCGCATCGCGGCTGCGCCTGTGGTGTGGAGTTCGAACTCGGCCTCGCCGCTGGCCAGGAGACGGATCTCGCCGTGGATGGCGTCGCCGGATTGGCCGAAGCGGACGCGGTCACCGCGCACGATCTGCGCGGGGGCCAGATGCTGGCACAGGCTTTCGAGGGCCCGGCGATGCGCGGCCAGCCGTAGCGTGTCGGCGCGGGCGCGGGTGCGGCACAGCCCGAGGGTCTGTTCGTAGTCGGGCAGCAGCCGTCGGGTGATGTCGACGGCGATCGCGGTCGCCGAGCGGGTGGCGGCGACGGTGATGATGTGGTTGCCTTCGCCGGGGTCGAGGTGGCGGCCTAGCTCGCCGTAGGCGGCGCGAATACGCAAGCGCCCGTGGTCGCTGCGTCGGTGGGAGTCGTCGCCGTAGGTGATGTCGAGGATCTGCTGATCGGGTCCGTACAGCACTGCGTGGGCTTGGACCATGTATCCGCGTTCGGCGACCCAACCGGGCCCGAGCGCGGCGGCGATCTCGTGGGCGAGGGCGAGGAGATCCATGGCTACCTGCCTTTCTGCCGAGTCGGGGCGATAGGCCCGAGGCGGGCTCTGGTGTCGGTGAGGGTGGTGCGCATCAGCCGCCCGGCGTCGGGGCCGATGACCCCGCCGCGCAGCTCACAGAACACCGCGAAGAACGCCGGTCCGCGCCCGGCCCTGGCGTGGCGCATCAGGGGGACCGATGCGGGCGAGGATCTTTCGCGGGGCGGTCACCGCAGATCACCCCCCGAGCCCGAGGACCATCTCCAGCGCGACGACCGCCTTCAACAAGTCGATCGGCTGCTGGTCTTCGGTGTCGGGTGCGGCATCGCGAACCTTGCGTACCTTCAACCGATTTGCCCGCCGCAGGTCGACACCGACCGCAGGCGGGTAGTTCCCGTCCCCGGCGTCGGAGACGATGGTGTAGTCGTCGAGCGACAGCCACACCTCGTACCATGGTTCAGCGGGCTGGCCCACCCGTGATGCCTCGCGGTGGTCACGGTCAGGGACGGTCCAGTAGCGGCACCCGCAGGCTGGGTCCTCACAGCGAGTGAGCCGGTCGTGCGGGGTGGGGTTGTAGCGCTGGACACGTCCGGCCAGCATCGGGCACGCGCGCCGCGAGTAGTACCCGCACTCGGGATGGACGCCGGGCTCGACACCCAGGCCGCGCAGGTAGTCACGGGGCCGCAGATAGACCACGACCCGCTCACCGAGTGGGTCCCCGCAGATCTGACACAGCTTGCGGACGAAAGTCTCCCGCAGTCGGGCGGGATCGATCTTGCCCCAGACCGGACGGGTGCGGTTGCGGTGAGTCAGCGTGATGTGTGGGACCACCATGCCGTGGTCGATAGGGGCGTGTGCCAGACGAGCCAGCGCCGGCACCGGGTCGAACACGGGGCGGGATGGTGGCGTCGAATAGTTCAAGTTCACCTCGAATCTGGATGAGTGGCCGCATCCTGGGGCCGCGGCGCATTGGCGGAAAGGTCGTCGCCGACGGTGCGGTGGTGGGGGTGATGCTGGTGACGCGGTCATGTCATCCGGATGTCTGGATGCGCACATGGATATGGGCTGAGAGCGCCCCGGGGGCTGAGGCTTCGGTTACCCAGGGCGTGAACCGGTCCTGATCCAGCGCGGGCAGGTTCGCTTCGATCCACGCCACCACCTCGGCGGCGCTGCCGATCACGACGGCCAGGGTCGCCCGGTCTGCGGGTCCTGCTCATGCACGGTGACCACCGCCGGGGCACCAGGAACCTGGGCGGTCACCGACCGCGGCAGCACGGCCTCGCGGCCACCGGCGGCCCACCGGCCCTCGGCGATCACCCATCGGCCTGCCGTGTCCGGCACGGCGGGAGACAGCCGCCAGCCGATCCCGGTCGGCAGGCCACCGAAAGAGTCGTTCTCCCAGCGGGTCTGGCTGCTGCCGTCGGCGTGGACGGTGACGACCTGGGTGGCGTGCTCCACGCGCACCAACGCCATCACCGGGCGACCGCACGCGGCGGCGGTGTGGTCGATGCCGGGGAAGACAGCGATCACGGTGCCGGGAGGGGGTGGTGTGGCGAACGCGGCGTGATACCCGGCCACGAGCACGCGATCGATGTCAGCGGCGGTGTCGGGAAGATAGGGCCCATAACGGGGGTCGGCGCGCAGGCGGGCGGTGTAGGAGTCGAGGTCAGTTCCCATCGGCGCCACCGCTTCTCGTCGTCGGCTCGGTGGTCAATGCCTGGTGGAAGACCCGCACCAGCCGGTCGCCGGGTTCGTGTTCGGCGACCAGCTGGTTGAGCACCGTGCGAGGCTCACCGCCGATCGCCTCAGCCATGCCTTGGGCGAAGCCGACGATCCGGCGGGTCGCCTCGAGGTGCGGGCCGAGGGCGCGCAGCAGGTCCGCGATGATGTCTTCGCGGGCCAGGGGTACCGCAGCGTTCATGGGTTTCACTCCTGTCGGATCGGGTCGTTGAGCGGCTGTACGGATTCGATGAACCGCAGCGGCAGCAGAACGGTCGGATGGGTGTCGCTGTCGAGCACGGTGTGGTGGCGGCGCACTACGCGGACGCGCACATGCTGGTGGAGGTAGCCGCTGCGGGTGACGCGAGTGGCGCAGGCGTGGTCACGGCGCAGCTGGTGCAGTTCGGCGCCGATCACCTCGATCACCGGATCGCCGCCACTGCGATCGTCGGGATCCGCGGGTTCGAGTGCGGCGTCGAGAGCTGCGAGCCGGTCGCGGAGCAAGCCACGGGAGTGGTTGAGGTCGTCGGGTGTGAGCGCGGCGTCGAACCACCTGTCGATTCCTTGGAGGACGCGACGCAGGAACTCCAGTTCGGACACTCTGCGGTCGCCAGCGGTGCGGGGTTGATGGGATGGTCATGGGCGGATGTTCTTGACGCGTAACCATCGTGCAGCCCGCCGGATTGGGCGGGTTCGATGCCGGGTCGTCAGCGCCGCCGCGAGATTGTCGGCGGCGTCGGGGTCGAGATCGGCGTAACGCCAGTCGGTGTCGGGGTGGTCGGCATCGCGGATCAGTAGCCGGACCAGGTGGCCGTCAGTGCTGGCAATGACATGGTGGTCATGGATGTCGTGGAGCCGGATGAGGGTCGAGGGAAGGTTCAGCTTGTGGTGCACGAGTAGTCGGCCTTTCTGGAAGGGAAGGGTTTCTCGCATCGGCTCTTCGGCCGTGGTGCTCAGGTCAGGCGTGCTCGTAGGCGAGCAGGTCGGCGTAGCGTTCGTCGCCGTCGAAGGTGGGGCATTCACATTTCGGGAAGGGCTGCAAACAGTCCGCGCAGAATCCGCAGGAGGTGCAGTGTGGGCCGAGGCTGGCGTCGTCGAACTCGCCGCAGGACACGCAGTAGGCCCAGTACGCTTCGGCCGCCCAGCTGTCGGGCAGGTAGGAGCGGTTGGAATACCAAATCCCGTTGTCCCAGTGCCCGTGGCGTTCGTTGAAGATGTAGGCCGGGTGCTTGTAGGCGGGGTCGACGGTCAGTAGCACCATCTTGTCGCTGCCCAGCCACCGCTCCAGCCGTTCCCGCCCGGCCCAGGAGTCCAGCGACCCGAACGGCGAGGTGGGCAGGTAGTCCTCGGCGGCGATACGGGTATCCGAACGCAGATCACCAGGGCAGGGGTGCACGTTGTCGGGCAGGATCCCGTTGTGCGCGAGCACGGTCCGCTCGTCCCCGCCGACAGCGAAGGGATGACAATTCTCGATCGCGCGTAGGCCGTGGGTGGCCAGCCGGGAATGGAACAACGCCGGAGCATCCGGATACCGTTCCCGCACCTGCGCGAATTCGGTGATCACCGCGGCGGCGTCCATGCCGCGGCCGACAGTGAGGCGGTCGTCGGTGAGGAGGGCGTAGCCGTGGCCGTGCGGGTTCGCCAGGGCGCCGTTGCGTAGTGCGTCTAGGTCGGGGCTGATGCCGGGTTTGACGAAGGTCAGGATGCACACTGCAGGGCCTCCAGTTCGGTGAGAAGGGGCGAGTACTGCGGGCGGGTGCGCAGCCAGGTGGTGAAGGCATCCCATTCCCAGCCGCGGCGGCACGCGATATCAGCCGCTGAGAGGTGGCGGGTGTATTCGACCGATGCCGCAGCGAAAGCGAGTGCGGCTTGGACCTGGTGGGGGACAAGGGAACTGGCGAAGATCCGCAACTCGAAAGTCTCTGGTGGGCGGACGTTGATGGCCTGGTAACGGGCGGCTGACCGCTGGCCCTTGGCGTGGTCGAGTGCCTGCGAGCGCGCGTAGGGGGAGAACTCCGCCCACTGCGAGGACCGTCGACGCGCGAGTGTCGTGACCGGGTCCTCGTTGCGGTACACGAATTTCAGCCACCGGTAGGCGTGTGCGGGGGAGTCGAACCCGGTACGGGAGACGTGGACGTGGATACCGACGTCGCCGTCGGTGTAGCAGCCCAGCAGCCGCAACCGGCCCAGCAGTGGCCACGGGAACCGCGCCTGCGCGTATGCGTAATCCATGGGGTGGGTGACCAATTCGAACCCGCACGGACGGATCGAGGAGTCCTCTTTCAGGTAGGCGAGGTTCCCGAGGTGGGAGAGGGCGGTCTCGACCGCGTCATCGAACTGACCGGAGGGGGTTTTGATTTCGAGTTCCAGCCCGAGATACAGCGGGCCCTTGCCGTGGAAGCGGGGTGTGGGTTTGTAGTCGTAGTCGTGGACGGCGTCGTGGGATGGATGCGTGTCCTCGCAGGACTCGCAGTAGGTTTCCTCGCGGCGGATGAGGGTGAAGCAGTCGGAGCATTCGCGGTAGTCGTCGCCCTCGCAGGTCGAGCAGACCCGGTTGCCGCCATCGACCGCATAGGTATCCACGGCCAGGTGGCCGCAGTCATCGCAGCTGGAGTAGTCCTCGGCGCAGCGGGTGCACACGTCGGCGCCGCCGATCACGGTGCGGGTTTCGCGGGTGTAGGCGTCGCAGTCCCCGCACTGTTGCCACCCGATCAAGCAGTCACTGCACAGGAAGGTCTCCGCGGTGGTCAGAGTTGTGGTGCGGGTGTGGGTGCCGCATTCGTCGCAGCGAGTCAGGTCCTCGGCACACGCCGGGCACAACCGCTCACCCTCGACCGTGGAAACCACCCGGGTTACGGGGACGGGATCGGAGCATTCCTCGCATGCAGGGTCGATCAGCGTGGACACGGGCATGACAAGTCACGACCTTTCGGTGAAAGAGAAAGAACCCCGCGCACAGCCGAAAGGTGGACTGGACGCGGGTTCTCGAGGGACAGATCAGCGGGTCGACGTGTGGTGCGACGTCTCACCTGGTGCGGCGCGTTGCCGCGTGGCGGGCGTCAGGGAGCGTGGGCTGTGTAGTGAGATGCCCGAGGCACTCGCACTGCGGCCGCTGGTGAGGCAGTCGCAGTCGGGGAAGGCGGTTTCACAGTCGAAGCACCAGCCACACCGGGTGCAATAGCGGCCGCGCCGGTCCGAATCCGGCCTTTGGCAGTACCCGCACAGATACCGGCGCGGGCGTGGCGACGGCCAGCGTTGTGACGGCGGCAGGTAGCTGGTGTTGGAGTACCAGATCCCGTCCACCCAGCACCCCGCCGATTCGCCGAACAGGTAGGCGTGATGCTGATAGGCGGGGTCGACGGTGAGGATCAGCAGCTTGCTCGACCCCAGCCACGACCCCAGCCCGCGTGCGCCGCGGTGGGTGTCGATCGACCCGAACGGCTCGCGGGCGAGGTAGTCCTCCGCGGCGATGCGGGTGTCCGAGCGCGGATCGTAGGGGCTCGGGTGCACGCGTTTGGGGAGGACACCGTTGTGCGCCAACACGGTTCGCGGGTCGTTGCCGAGCCGGAACGGGTGACAGTTGCTGCGCCCGCGTGTGCCGTGGGTGGCGTAGCGGGAGTGGAACAACGCCGCACCGCTGGGGTAGCGGGCACGAACTTGGGTGAACGTGTCGATCACGGTCTCAGCGCGCATCCCGCGGCTGACGAGGATCCGCCGTCCGGCGATGACCGCGAAACCGTGCCCGTGCGGATTCGCCGCCGCCCCGAACGACAGCGCGACCGGGTCGGGGGTGACACCGGGTGGGAGGTAGGTCAGCAGGCACATGCGAGGTCCTCCATCTCCGCCCACAAGGGCTGGTAATCGGGGTGGTCGCGAACCCAGGCCGCGAACCTCGCCCATTCCCAGCCGCCGGCGCGGACATCGGTCACGCGCAGCCGGCGGGTGTAGTCGATGGATGCGGTGGTGAAAGCCAGCGCCGCCTGCACCCGCTGGGCGTCCAGGGAACTGGCGAAGACCCGCAGCTCCAGGGTTTGACGCGGATAGGGGTTGATCGCCTGATACCGATCTAGCCCCAACGCGTGCAGAGGGCCCTTGGCGGTGTCCTTCACCCGCGCGCGGGCGGCCCGGTCGAACGGTGCATAATGCGAGCGCCGCCGCGCGATCGTCGACACCGCGGACTCGTTGCGGTACAACAACTTCATCCACCGGTAGACATGCGCCGCAGAATCGAACCCGGCCCGGCTGGCATGAACATGCAAACCGACACTCGTATCGGTCTCGCAGTCCAGGTCCTCGAGGGCCTCGAGCAGCGGCCACGGGAAATGATCGATCGCATGCCGGTACGACATGGGGTGCGTGACGAGTTCGAATCCGGTGGGCCGGATCGACGAATCCTGTTTGAGATAGCCCAGGCCGCCGAGGTAGTCGCTGGCGACGGCGACGCATTCGCGGTAGCGGTAGTCGGGGACGATGACCTCCAACTCCATCCCCAAATACAGTGGACCCTGCCCGTGGAAGCGGGGGTCGGGTTTGTAGCTGTAATTCCACACGTGCGGGTGCCGCGCGCAGCAGTCACACGAGCGGCCGCCTCGCAGCAGCGTGCCGCAGTCCCGGCAGGACTCGAACTGCTCAGCACAGCGGGTGCAGACGCGGTGACCGCCGGAAACGTAGCGACTGGAGCCGCTGTATCGGCTGCACCGGAAACACAGGTCGAAGAACACGGCAGCGCAGCGCAGACACACCCCCTCATCGGTGTCGGTGCGCACCCGCGGGTCGGTCAACCCCCGACACGACACACACGCCCGCCACCCGGCGACACACCGGCCGCACAACTGCTGACCGTCGGCGGTGGCGGTCACAGCGATCGTGGACTCACCGCAGCGCCCGCACCGCGACAGCCGAGGCACACAGCTGCCGCACACGAGCTGATCCTCGATCGGGTACCGGTCACCCGGCTCGCGGGTTCGGCAGATCGTGCACAGGGGATAGGGATCGATATCGGGCATGGCAGCGCACCTTCCGGAAACAAAAGAACGCCAGGCCGGAGCTTTCGCTCCGACCTGGCGTTCACGGTCAGTAAGGGGGTGTTCGGCTACGTCACTGGCTCACCGTGACACGCCCGCCGCAGGGGTCATCCACCACGAGTGGGCAATGACGGCGGAACCGCACGCGAGGCAGTCGCGTACGGATCCCGTCGGTCGGTTGGTTGAGTTTGTGGGTGGGTGGGGACTGATCGAGTCGGACCCGACTCACGCTGCGTCAGGCATCGACGTCGCCCTCGCGAGCGCGGCGTCCTCGATGGCGAGCAGCCGCCGATCGGCGTGCAGTACCAGCGGTCTCGAATCTCGGCCGCTGCGTGAAATACACCGAGTTCGGTGCGGCGATGAAAACTCCTTCAAGTGGCCGGGCTCCAAGACGGCCCCAATATCCTTGGGCTGCTACAAATGCTCGGGCTGAAGAGTGGGACGCACGCCCACCCTCCAGCTGTTCCACTTGGTCCGGCGACCCGCTGGCCGCACCACCACGTGTAGCTGATGGTCCGATCACTGTGGCGCCCCATCAACACCTCCGATTTCGGTACGCTGGGGATCGGGAGAATCTGGCAGACGGGCCGCCAAGGAGTCCGCTATGCCCGCCACTGGTCCGAAGCGCTCGTCGCGCACCCCACAGCACCCGGAAGTCCGTGACCGCCTGGAACGTTCGCGCGGACGTGTGCGGGCACGTCGTGCCCGTGCCCGTCAACGTGAGCAAGCCATCACCGCCGCAGTCAAGCAATACCTCGCGGCCTGGGAAGCGATCGCGGCCCGGGAAGCCAAACGAGACAGCGACATTGAGGCGCTACGCCAACAGATCACGGTGCTGCAAGCGCGTGCCGCAGAGGAGATCGCGAGCCATCGCACCCAGCAGGCGCTCGCCGCGGCAACGATCCGCGACCAAGGGCAAACCGACGACGACGTCGCCGAACTCCTCGAAATCACGCCGAAGCAAGCACGGCAACTGATCATTGCGGCACGCACAGCGACAAGCACCGACGAAACCGCCAGCAGGCCAAGGGACCGCGTCGAGCCCGCGCGGAGCGCACCAGCACAGCGAGACAACGCCGAGGCATCCCTGGCCAGGGACGACGACGTCGCAGGCGCGACTGGCGGGAGTCAGGTCCCGTAACCGTCGTCACCAGGTTCGGTGATCGGCCGGTCGGCGGGGACAAGGTAGGCAAGCTCGATCGGCCACGGGTAGATACCGGATGCTGGATCACCGACAGCCTCGCCCAGCGTCTTGCCCGGGTCTCCGTTCACGCATCTCGATGATGCGGAACACGCTGACCCCGCCGCTACTGAGACGAACGAACCCGCTCTTGTCGAACTGCACAGCCACCACTCCGAATCCCGTCATTAGCCACTCGTCGGCGAAAAACTCGCCGTGGCTTGACCGCAACCAAACACAACACGCTGCTCACTAGAAGTGAGAATGCATCTGTTACGCGTTCGCGTAGCCTCCGGCATCCCAGACGTACCAGCGGAAATATTGCGGGGCGAAAGCCTGTCGAGCCGGAATGTTCGGAGCCGGTGGGAAGGGCCAGAACGCCACACCGCATCGATGGCAGTAGAAAGCAGCGCTCCACACCGCATGTGCTGCACGCTGTCCCCGCATGATCCTGCTGTTTCGGCGGCTGCGGCGGGTCGCGATCCCGAACAGAATGGCAGACGGTGTGGTCAAGGCGCCGAGCACCGTGACCGCAGCGAACAGAGACATCCAGAATCCGGCCTCTTCGGGATGAATAACGGTGAGCGCCGTCGGAACGATTGACACCAGGACCGGGAACAGGAGCAACAGCCCCACCACGACAAGACGCCCCGCAGGCCGCTGGCCCGGTTCCCGCGCCAAGTTGCGTGCGAGCGCAGTGGTATGAGTCCGCTCGACCGTCACAGTCCCCACCGTGGGCACCGATCCGGTCGAAGCGAACCCGACGCCGGTGTAGAGATCGGTGCCGTAACTGGTGGACACGCCGTCGGCGTGCAACGCAGGCACGCTCTGGACGAGATCGATGTGATGACAGTGAGGGCACGAGATGTCGATGTCCATGCCGGGGTTCCCCTCCCAAGCCGTTGTGCTGTAGCGGCGCGTGTGTGTGGTGACTGGAGCCCCCTGAGCAGGTCCGACGGTTGTGAGAGTTCTGATGCGCCAGAATGGGCGCAGGAGGACAGGATCACGACATGGCACGACGACGCCACACTCCCGAGCAGATCATCCGCAAGCTCCGCGAGGGCGAGAAGCTGTTGGGGG